>JBAUZR010000563.1:0-1686 GCA_049585375.1 Acidobacteriaceae bacterium | reverse complement strand
GGGATTCGCCGATGGTGGATTCGATGGAACCAGAGATGAGTTCACCAACACTCTTTGGACCATGGCCGGCCTGAAAGCCATCGGTGCGGCGGGCGAGAAACAGAACATGCCCGGAGTGGCGCGTGCGTCGCAGGTTTTTCAGGAACTATATACAGCGTTCGAGAAGGCCGCGGCGCAGGAAATGCGGAACTACGAGGGCCAATTTCAGTTTCTGCCCATGCTGGCGAAAGAAGATCCGGCATGGAACCTGCCCGATCCATGGGACCGGCCTCGTCCGCAGTGTGCGCAATGGGCTCTGTCGCACACGATTTTCCCGGGACGGGTTTTCACCTCGAGTCACCCAGTGCTGAAGGGCCATGTTGCCCTCATGCAGGCCGTCCGCCGGGAAGGCATACCGGCCGAGACAGGCTGGAGTCACCATGAGGCAGTCTGGACCTACAATGCACCCTTCGTTGCCGAGGTTTATCTCTGGCTGGGCATGAGACAAGCCGCTCACGATACCTTCATCGCGTTCCTCAACCATGCCAGCCCGCAGTACTGCTGGCGCGAAGAGCAGCCGCTGCAGAATGCGCTGGTCGGTTCATATGTGGGCGACATGCCGCATAACTGGGCCAGCGCGGAGTGCATTCGCTACATCCGTCACATCTTTGCGCTGGAGGACGGCCCGGACCTCCGTCTGCTGGCGGGTATCACCGCGGGCGAGTTAACGCCCAGAAAATCGTACCGCTTCGAGTCATCGCCGACGCGCTTCGGCCGTATCGCCATGAACTTCGAACCGTTGGATCGCGGCCGCGGATGGAGGTTCTCCTTCCGGCGCGACCAGGGACCTGATCCTTCGACGGTTTCGGTTCCGACAACGCTGGGCAGGTATTCTCTGGCTGCCGGGGAAGGTGTTCGGATCAACCGTCAGGGAGAAACGGCCAGCCTCGATCCGTCGGCGCGCCAGTGGACGCTCACCTGGAGTTAATGAGGGGACCTCAATGAGCGCCAGTTCTATCGAGGCCGGGCGTCAGGCCGGCGGTCGCAGGCATGCCACAACCCTGGCAGCAGTCGCGGCCCTGGCCGGCCTGCTCTTTGGGTTCGACACGGCCGTAGTGAATGGCGGTCTCTTGCTGCTGCGCGCGCAGTTTCACATGAATGACCTGCAGGCGGAATTTGCGGCAGGGGCGTTGATCGCAGGCGCCGTCCTGGGAGCTTCGATCGCTGGTTGGAGCGGAGACCGCTTCGGTCGCAGAACCATGCTGGGCTGGACAGCCGGCCTCTTTGCCCTTTCGTCCATAGGAGCGGCGCTGCCTTCCAACCTGATCGAATTCGAACTGGCGCGACTCATCGGTGGAGTTGGAATCGGCCTCGGCTCGACGCTGGCTCCGGTCTACATCTCGGAAATCGCGGTGCCGGCAACCCGTGGCCGCCTGGTCACGCTGAACCAGCTCGCTGTCGTGCTCGGGATTCTCGGATCGTATTTCCTCTGCTGGGTTCTGGCGACCCTGGGTCCGGGATCCTGGCGCTGGATGTTCGGGGCAGGACTCATTCCGGCGTTAGCGCTGCTCCTCGGCCTCTTCAATATCCCGGAAAGCCCGCGTTGGCTCATGAAGAGCGGGAGAACGGCGGAGGCCGCCGATGTGCTGGCCGCGATCGCCGGCGAGGAGGAAGGCGCAAGCGAAAAACTTCAGATCGAAGAAGCGC
>JBAUZR010000562.1:0-6894 GCA_049585375.1 Acidobacteriaceae bacterium | reverse complement strand
CTCCGGAGCATCCGCCCACAGGACCCTTTGCGCGCTTCTTCGGAGACCAGCCAACCTTCCAGATGGCGATCCCCGGCCAGCAGTTTCCCGTGCGCGTGCATGTAGCCGACTCAGGCCCCCTGCCCGTTCAGGTGGACAACATCGCTGTGCAGTTTGAGCAGGAGAATGGCTCCTCGGCGACAGCGGAGGGCGCCACCTCCGGCGCGCTTCACCCTGACAGCACGCTGGACGCGCGCTTCGATGTGCATCTGGCCGACAATGCCGCCTACACGAGGCCATACTTCGACCGGCCGGGTCTGGATCAGCCCTATTACGATCTGCGTGACCAGCAGGACAGAAACCTGGCGCTCGCGCCCTATCCGCTGCGCGCCGAGGTGACGGCCAGCTATAACGGCGTGCAGGTCCATCTGGCGGAAGTGGTGCAGGTCGTCGAGCGCGAGGCCGGAGCGGGGACGGTCTTCCATCCCATGCCGATCGGACCGGCCATCTCAGTAACCATGGCGCAGAGCGATGGTGTCATTCCGCTCGATTCGGCATCGATTCCAGTCAGCGTCAAGATCCACAGCAACGTAAAGGGCACCGCGCAGGGCACTCTGAGGCTTAGCCTGCCGTCAGGCTGGACCTCTTCGCCGGCCACTGCGCCCTTTGCCTTCGAGCAGGATGGGCAGGAGCAGGTGGTCATTTTTCAGGTGACCCCCTCGAACCTGCAGGAGCGGAGTTATCCAGTCGAAGCAGTCGCCAGCTATGGCGGGCACGACTATCGCGAAGGGTATGTTCAGGTAGGCTATCCCGGGCTGCGGCCGTATTTCGAATACAGCCATGCGGGCGACCGAATTACAGCCGCCAGCGTCAAGGTAGCTCCCGATCTGCAGATTGGCTATATCGAGGGCAGCGGTGACGATGTGCCGCAGTCACTTGTGGATCTGGGAATCCATGTCCATTTCCTGACCCGGGAGGACCTGGCCAGCGGCGATCTCTCGAAGTACAACGAAATTCTGGTGGGCGTTCGTGCTTATGCCGTTCGTGATGATCTGCGCACCTACAATGGCCGGTTGCTCGACTATGTAAAGCACGGCGGCGCTGTGGTGGTGCAGTATCAGACGCCGGAATTCGACCATAACTTCGGGCCATATCCTTATGTAATGACCAGCGATCCGGAAGAGGTCACAGACGAGCACTCAGTGGTGAAGATTCTCGATGCGCAGAATCCGGCCATGCGCTGGCCGAATGTCATCACGCCAAAAGATTTCGATGGATGGATCGAGGAGCGCGGCTCGAAGTTCCTCCAAAGCTGGGACTCGCACTACGAGCCTCTTCTCGAAACGCATGATCCAGGCCAGAGTCCGCAGGAAGGCGGGATGGTCATCGCGCGCTACGGATCCGGCGTGTGGATGTACACCGCCTACGCTTTCTATCGCGAGCTGCCGCTCGGGGTTCCGGGAGCGTACCGGCTGTTCGCCAACCTGCTCAGCCTTGGAAAGAACCCTGCTTTCCATCAGGGTGCGGTGAGCCAGAATGGAGCTCCGCCGTCGACACAAATGGGAGCAATGCAGAAGCCTTTCCTGGGTTCGCTGCCTTGAACGGTGTGAGATTCGATCCGACTCTCCAGGAGCAAAGCGCCACGCCTCGGGCTTCTCTCGAGCGCGGCCTGGGTCCGTGGGGCGCCATTTCCGCCAATGTGCTGAACATGGTAGGGGTTGGACCGTTTCTCACCATTCCTCTGGCGCTGGCCGCGATGGGCGGCCCGCAGGCCATGGTGGGCTGGGTGCTGGGAGCCGGACTGTGTCTCTGTGACGGTCTGGTCTGGGCCGAACTCGGCGCAGCCATGCCCAATTCAGGCGGCTCTTACTACTATCTGCTGGAAGCGTACGGCCGGAAGGGTCCGGGGCAGCTTATGAGTTTTCTGTTTCTGTGGCAGACGCTGCTCACGGGACCTTTTTCGATTGCTTCGGGCGCCGTCGGATTCTCAGAGTACACGAGCTATATAGCCCCCGGGTTGTCGCATCCCTCTCTGGTTTCTGTGGCCGTTCTCGTCTGCCTGATCAACGCCTGGCTGTTGTATCGCAATATTCGCTCCATCGACCGGCTCTCCATCGCTATGACCGTCATCGTCATGGGCACCTGTTGCTGGATCATCACCAGCGGCGCCATGCACTTTCACCCCGCAGTTGCCTTTCGCTTTCCGCCGGGCGCCTTTCACATGTCGGGATCGTTCTGGACCGGTCTCGGAGCGACCACTCTGATCGCGGTTTATGACTACGGCGGCTACAACAATGTCTGCTTTCTGGGCGGGGAAGTCGAACAACCGCGCAGAAACATCCCGCGCGCCATCATTTTCTCGATTCTTCTGGTGGCTGGTCTTTATCTGCTCATGAACCTGTCCATCATTGGTTCGCTCGACTGGCGCATCGCGCAACACTCGCATGCGGTTGTGGCGGATTTCATGGAGCTGCTTTACGGCCACCGGGCCGGAGTGCTGGTTTCAGTGCTGGTGCTGGTGGTTAGTTTTGGCGCGGTCTTCGCCAACATGCTGGGGTATTCGCGGATTCCGTACGCCGCCGCGGTGGAAGGCAGCTTCTTCTCACCCTTCGCGCGGCTGCACAAGACGGGCAAATTTCCAACTGTCTCCCTGTTGTTTATGGGTGTCGCCGCGGCCATTGCTTCTGTCTTCACGCTCGCGGAGCTGATCAAGGTGTTGATCGTGGTGCAGGCCATCTTTCAGTTTGCCGCGCAGTGCGTTGCCGTGTGGCTCGTGCGGCGGCGCGGCCTCCTGGGTCCCGACAGCTACCGCATGCCGCTTTATCCGCTGCCCGCAATCATCGCTCTCGCCGGCTGGATCTATATCGCTGTCAGCAGTGGGTGGCACTATTTCGGCATTGGCATCGTGATGGTGCTGGCCGGTAGCGGCATTTACTTTCTCAAAGCCAGACACGAGCGGAACTGGCCGTTTCAAGCATTATGAAAACTTACGACGTCGCAGTAATAGGAGAAATCTATGTCGATCACGTCTTCACCGGCTTCGCCAAATGGCCGCAACCAGGCGAAGAGGTGTTCACGAAGGAGTACGTCCAGGAACTGGGCGGAGGAGCGGCGATTACTGCCTGCGCGCTCGGCCGGCTGGGACGTTCCGTCCTGCTCGTGGGCGTGGTAGGCCGGCATCAGATGGCCTGGGTTGCAGAGCGGCTCGCGCAGTTCGGGGTCGAAAGCGCGGGTCTGCTGAGCGGGGATGGCGGGACGGGAGTGACGGTCAGCATCTCCGGCCGGGTAGAGCGGTCGTTCTTCACCTATGTGGGGGTCAATGGCCAGCTACAGGAGTCATGGTCGGTCACGTCGATGCTCAGGAGCGTGAGCCAGGCCCGCCATGTCCATCTGGCGTTTCCTGTCGAGGCCCGGCTGGCGACGACGCTGCTCGATCGGGTCCGGGAGGCGGGCAGTACGTCGTCGCTCGATGTTGGGCACCAGCCGCAGTGGCTGCTCGAACCGGCCAATCAGAAGACCTGCGCGCGGCTTGATTATCTGCTGCCCAACGAGCGCGAGGCACGTATCCTCGCAGGCGGCGATGCGTACGACTACCTTCGCTTTACCGAGGCGCACGGATGGCCCAGCGGGCTCGTCAAAATGGGCTCGCAGGGAGCCGTGATGCGGCAGCCCACAGGCACGCTGCGCGTGCCGCCGTGCCAGGTGGAAGCTGTGGATACGACGGGCGCGGGCGATGCCTTCGACGCGGGGTTCATTGACGGGCTGCTGGATCGCGAGACCAGCGAGGAGTGCCTGCGGCGCGGTTGTATCTGCGGCAGCCTCTCCACCAGGGTGGCAGGCGCGCTGAGCGGGCTGCCGGGCCGTCACGATTTTGCTCGTTGTTATGAGGAGACTTATGGGTAAGGTCGCTTGTATCGGCGGAGGAGGCGTCAGAACCCCGCTGGTGATTTTCGGCGTCAACGAGAGCGCCAGCCAGCTCGCCGTGGACGAAATGGTTTTGTACGACGTCGATCCGGAGCGTGCGGAGATGATGGCCGCCCTCGGCCGCGCCGTGATCGAGCGCGAAGGCGGCTCCCTGCGTGTGCGCGCGAGCGCTCGGATCGAAGAGGCTGTCGAAGGAGCCGAGTTCGTCCTCAGCAGTATCCGTGTGGGAGGGATTGCCGGCCGCGTTCATGACGAGTGTGCCGCAATCGAGCACGGCTATCCGGGCCAGGAAACCACCGGGCCGGCCGGGATGGCCATGGCGCTGCGCACCGTGCCGGTCGCCATCGAGCAGGCGCGGCTCGTTCACAGGCTCGCCCCAGCCGCATGGCTGATCAACTTCACCAATCCCGCCGGCCTGATCACCCAGGCAGTGATGCATCACACCGAAGCCCGGGTAGTCGGAATTTGCGACACGCCATCGGAGATGCTGCATCGCATCGCCGTCGCGCTCGATGCCGACCCCTCCGAGGTGAGATGTGAATACCTTGGGCTGAATCACCTGGGCTGGGTTCGCAAAATCGAGTTGCACGGCAGCGATGTCACCGACCGCGTCCTCGCCGACGATTCATTGCTGGCGCAATTGTATTCAGCTCCCTTGTTTGACTATGAGCTGATCCGAAGCCTGCGCCTCATTCCAACCGAGTACCTGTACTTCTACTACTCGCGTCGCCGGGCTCTCGCCAACCAGCGCGCCCGGCACAGCACGCGCGGCAGCGAGATAGAGGGGATGAACCAAGCTCTGTTCCGCCGCCTCCGCAGCCTGCTGAGCGCCGGCGACGGATCCGGTGCGGTATGCGTTTACATGGAATACCTCAATGCCCGCTCCGGGACGTACATGCAGCTGGAGTCCACCGGGCGGGAGAGCGCCGCGCCGCAGCCAATCCCCGAAGAGGATCCCTTCCGGGCAGCCAATGGTTATCACCGAATCGCGCTCGATGTCATGCGCGCCCTGCGCGGTCAGCAAAGCCGCCGCGTCATCGTGAACGTGCGCAATCAGGGGGCCATCGATGGCATCGACGCCAACGATGTTGTCGAGGTGCCCTGCCGCATTGCCGGCAACCACATTCTTCCCGAGCCATGTGGTCCGCTGCCCGCAGCGGTCCGCGGCCTGGTGCTGGCCGTAAAGGAATACGAGCGAGCGACGATCGAGGCGGCTGTCTCAGGCTCAATCGCGATGGCTCGCAAGGCGATGCTGCTGTATCCGCCCATCGGGGAATGGGAGCCCTCCGCAGACCTCCTGCGCTCCCTCAATTGGCCTCCGATCTGAGCGGGCAAGACAACTCACCGCAAGGCAACCCGCTGAAACCCACGACGTTACCGGTAAAGTAAAATAGATCCAGGAGGGCCCCATGGCCGCCACACCCGACTTCTCCCAGCAACCTCTGAAGCACGTCGATGAATGGGACGATTTCGTCGCCGGGCGCTATCGCGAAAATAAGGAACAGGCCGACTTCCGCAAGTACGAAGCGAATTCTCCGATCGCGGAGTTCTATCGCCTGAACCACGCCGGCCAGAGCCTGGAGTTTGTCCTCGATAAAGAGCGCGAATACGGCTCGCTCTCCCGAGGCAAGCGCGGCATCTGGGAAGCTGCCGACTACCTGAACACGCTGGTGGACGACAGCGATCCCGATACAGATCTCTCTCAGACTGAGCACCTTCTGCAAACCTCGGAGGCCATTCGCGCCGACGGCCACCCACGGTGGATGGTTCTTGCCGGGTTTATCCACGATCTGGGCAAAGTGCTCTGTTTGTACGGCGAGCCACAGTGGGCCGTCGTGGGCGATACCTTCCCGGTGGGCTGTACCTGGTCCGACACAATCGTTTTCCCTGAGTATTTCGGGCTCAATCCCGACGCGAAGGTGCCGGCATATCAGACCGAGAACGGCATTTACGAGCCTCACTGCGGACTCGATCAGGTTCACATGTCCTGGGGGCACGACGAGTACATCTATCGCGTCACGCGAGACTATCTTCCCGAACCCGCCCACTACATGCTCCGCTACCACTCGTTCTACCCAGCCCATCGGCACGGGGCGTACCAGCACCTGATGTCCGATCACGACATAGCGATGTTCGAGTGGGTCCAAAAGTTCAATCCCTATGACTTGTATTCGAAGGGGTCGGCCAAACCGAACGTAAAAGAACTGCGCCCGTATTACGAGGATCTCGTTTCCGAGTACTTCCCCGACCAGATCGCCTGGTAGGTCAGCCTTTCCCCTATAAGTTGGCTCCCCTCATCGAGGGAGTATCACCGGCCTTCCGGCGAATTCGGGATAACCCTTGCCGGAAGGCCGACGAAGGGTCAACGACAGCAGGTCAAAGGGCTGTTTCAGCGCGCCCCGTCGCAAACGACCCGAAAGCCATAATCAGCGTATTTGAATTCCGGCGGGATACTGGAACGTGTCGAGCATCGTGAAATCTTGATTTGGTGCCGCCAGGAACCTCCGCGCGAGGCTTTTCTCTTGCCTTCTTCCGGTCCCTGCGGATTGCGATCAGGGGAAATCGCATAGTAGTCGGACCCGTACCAGTCGCTGCACCACTCATGCACGTTCTCGCACATCTCGAATAATCCGAATGCATTCGGCTCTGACTGCCCGACCGGCTCAGGGCCGGTTTTCCAGCGAGTGAGATAGCCAGGGCGTGAAATTGGCGGCTCGTTGCCCCAGGGGAATGACATCCCCTCGGCACCCCCCCGCGCGGCCCGCTCCCATTCGGCTTCTGTAGGAAGCCGATAGTGCGAGCCGGTCATCGACGAAAGCCACGCGCAATAAGCCACGGCATCAAACCACGACACCGCCACCACAGGTTGCTGAGGATGAGAGAAGTTGGGATCGCTCCAGCATGGGGGCGGCGCGTTCCCGGTGGCGTCCAGAAACCGCGCGTACTCCTCAACTGTGACTTGCGTGGCGGCCATGGCAAAGGAATCAAGCC
>JBAUZR010000561.1:0-2641 GCA_049585375.1 Acidobacteriaceae bacterium | reverse complement strand
CACCACGCCGGCCTTCATGTCGTACACCCCCGGCCCGAACGCTTTTCCCTTCGCCACTCGAAACGGCATCTTCGCGAGCGTTCCCATCGGCCACACCGTATCCAGATGGCCCAGCAGCATCAGCGGTGCATCCTTTTTCTTCGTCGTTCCGCCCGCGCCAAACCGCAGCTCCAGCACATCCCCAAATGCGCGCTGCCGATGCCGTCGCACCCGCGCTCCCAAAGCCGCCGCCATCTCCGTCACGCAGTCGACGCAACCATCAACTGCCCGTTTATCGTCGCTGGGCGACTCGAGTCCGACTAGCTGACGTATACGATCGAGCAACCTCGGTTCCAGTTCGCTGCTCGCCCTTGATAGCCACCTTTGGTCGTATGTCTTTCCGTTTGTTGATCTTGCCTGCAAAGGAATCTCCTTTGGTACCGTGACCTTCGGCACCCGCTGTGTGGCAAAATTACAACACTGCAACTTCTTTGTCCCGGCTGTAGTCTATGTCTTCATTGAGGCAAAACGCTTGGCAGAATCATCGCACCTGGAAAACACAATTTCCTCCCCGATTGAATTCTCCGGCGTTGGTCTTCACAGCGGCGCGCCAGTCCGCATGCGCCTGCTCCCCGCCGCAGCCGGATCCGGCGTCGTTTTTCGCCGCACCGATCTTGATGGTTTTGAAATCGCGGCCATCGGCCGCAACGTGGCCAAGGTCAGCTACGCCACCAGCCTCATGCGCCAGGGTGTTCTCATCTCCACGACGGAGCATCTGCTCTCCGCTCTCCTCGGCATGGGCATCGATAACGTCATCGTTGAGCTCGATAATTTGGAGCTCCCAATCCTCGATGGCAGTTCCCTGCCCTACATCCAGGCCTTTCGAGAAGTAGGGCTGAAAAGCCAGCGCCGCCGACGCGAATACATGCGAATCCTCAAGAGCGTTGAAGTGCGAGACGGTGACAAGTTCATCGGAGTCTACCCCGGCGACGGCTACTCCATCTCTTATCAGATCGATTTCCCGCCGCCCATCGGACAGCAGGGTTACGTTGTCGACCTCGCCACGGGCGCGTATGAGAACCAGATCGCCCCGGCCCGCACCTTCGGTTGGCGCGAAGACGAACAGAAGCTCCGCGATATGGGCCTCATCCGGGGCGCGTCAGAGGAAAGCGTCATCGTCCTCTCGCGGCAGCGGGTCCTCAACGGATCGCTTCGATTTCGGGATGAGTTCGCCCGCCACAAGGTCCTCGACCTCATCGGCGATCTCGCTCTGGCCGGACACCACATCCTCGGCCACATCGTCGCCGAGCGCGCCGGGCACGCTATGCACACGGCCCTCGTTTCGCGCCTGCTCCGCGACCGCTCCGCGTGGAAACTGGTCACTCTCGGCGTGGAGAAACAGAAATCCAAAGTCGCACCAGTGCGCACACCCAGCCTGGTCACCGTCTAGCACTCTCTTCTTCAGATATTCCCGGACAAGGACAACGGCCTCCGTTTGATGCACCTGCCGGTGCGATCCGACTTCCGGTCACCCTATGTGTTCTCTGTGTTCTGTGTGTTCTGTGTGGTGGATCTTCGCGCAACCACTCACTCCGGCTCCCCAGTATCGCGGAACCGCACTCCCGCCAGCATCGCTCCCGACGCCAGCACGGCGCGCAGCTTCTCCGGATTCTCCCCGCTGGTTTGCGCCGCCGCCACCAGCAGCCGCACCGCTTCGCCCGGCCCCGCACTGCCCGGCAGACGAAAAATCCACGGCACATTCGTCGACGTCAGCGTGCGATCGTCAGCCAGCGCCACCACCGGCACAAACGTCTTGAGTGCCAGTTGCTCCGCCAGGTGCGCGCAGTCGCGGTCCAGAGCGACCACCGCCAGCGCATGCTCGTCCTCCAGCGCATGCACCAGTTGCGTCGCCGCCGCGCCCCAGTTCTGACCGCTCTCCACGGGAATCACGCGCCATTTCTCCGAGCCCAGCGCGTCGCGCACCCCGGCCGAACTCCCCACCTGCGCCGCGTGCGGCCCAAATACGACAATCGCACCCTCACCCACTGGAGAGTCCGCCTCATGCGGTCCCAGATACCGAACTCCATCCTCACCCACCCGCGCATACGGGGACTCCGCGTCCGGCGAACCGCTTCTCGCGCCAGGACCTCTGGCCTTCTCCATATCGCCTGGCCGCACCACAGCCACGGACGATCCACCCGCAGGCGCGGCATCCATGGTCGCCGCCCGATAGGTGATCTTCCCCGCGTGCACCGTCCCCAGAAACATCGATCTCACATTTTTATTGTTGGGGTCGAACACCATCGGCCCCGTCACGCCGTCGTACTGATACACCTGGTCCAGCGCATCCTGGATCCGCGCCCGATTCAGTCCCGCCCGGCAAATCGATTCCAGCAGAATATTCATCGCGTCATACGCCAGCGCCGCAAACGCCTCCGGCTTCTCTCCGTACTTCGCCGCATACCGCTGCTGGAACGCCAACCACTTCGGATCATCGCGCGTCGGATTGTACGGATAGACCGCCTCAAATCCCTCCGCAGCCGGGCCCGCCTTCGTCAGCAGATCCTCGCCCAGCGTCCGATAGCTGCCAAACACCCGCTGGTGCATGCCCAGCTCCCGCATCTCTTTCACGATCTCCGCTGCCTCGTCCTCGTTCCCCCAC
>JBAUZR010000560.1:0-7711 GCA_049585375.1 Acidobacteriaceae bacterium | reverse complement strand
CCCGTAGAGCCGCTCTGCGCCTTTGTTCCAGTAAACGATGCGATCCTGATGGTCCCGCACCAGGATCGGCTCGTACGCCTGATCCAGCAGTTGCGCCTGTCTCTGCGATATCTCCTCGCGCTCCTTCTGCTGCGTGATATCGCGCGCGATCTTCGATATTCCGATCAGATTTCCGGCATCGTCGCGCACCGGCGAGAGCGTCAGCGAAACCGCCAGGCACCGCCCATCCTTATGCCGGCGCAGCGTTTCATAGTGCTCTACCACCTCGTCGGCCAGGATGCGCCGCAGCAGCTCGCGCATATCGTCTTCATAGCCGGGCCAGGCCAGCAGGGTCACCGGTTGTCCCACCACTTCCGCAGCGCTGTATCCGAAGATGAGCTCAGCGCCCCGGTTCCAGGTCGTGATCACCCCCTCGAGCGACTCGCTGATGATCGCGTCGTGCGAATACTCCACAATCGAGGCCAGCCTCTGCCGCGTCTCCTCTGCTTCGCGCCGCGCCGTGATGTCCCGGCTGACGTTCGCGATCCCGATCAGCTGACCGTATGCGCCAAAGATGCCAAAGGCGCGCATGTCCACGGTGATCGGCCGCCCCGTCTTCGCCTGCCGCAGCCGGAACTCTCCGATCCACGGATCGCCCCGCAGCAGCGCCGGCAGCACCTCGCTTTCGAAGGTTTCCCGCTGTGCATCGAAACCAGCCTCGTAGATCGGGTATCGGTGCACGTCCTCGCGCTCTTCGATTCCCAGCAGCTCGCGCCCTGCCCGATTGATGAAAATCGTCTTCAGCGTTGCATCCGTCAGGCTGACGAAGTCCGGCGTATTCTCCACAATCGCCAGCAGCCGGCGCCGGCTCTCCGCCGTTTGCCGCTCTTCGGAAACGTCCCGCCACGCCAGCAGCGCCCCCTGCACCTCGCCATGGCTATCGAACAACGGGCGCGCCCGCGTCGCGATCCAGTAGCCTTCTGTTGCCCCTTGCGGCTGAATGTACTGCTCGATCTCGACGGTCTGGCCACGCAGCGCCAGCGCTCCGGGTAATTCCTCTGCAGGCCACAGCGTCCGCCGATCCGGCAAATAGATCCCGTATGCCTCGCTCCATCCCCCAAGTGCCGGTCCCTGAGGCGCGATCCCATACAGACGTACCGCCGCCGCGTTGGCAAACTGCACCTGACCGTCGCGCCCCAGCGCCACAAGCGCTTCTTCCAGGTGGTCCACCAGAGCGCGCAGCGTTTCCACGCGAGGTTCGGCGATGGCTTCCGCGGGCGGTGGTAAACCGCTGCGCGCGAGCCCGGAACCAGCAGGAGTCGTTGGGGATCTGGGGCGGCGAGGCGTCATCGAACAGGCCGTAATGTGCTGATAGTGTACCCCCGGTCCCAACTGCGCCATTTAGCGCAACCGACTCCTCATGGCGCGTTGTCGCGCAACCGAGCCTCCCGGCGATGTCCGGTTTTTGCCGACAGAACCTGCATCTGCTGAAGTTTCAAATGGCACTCTGCGTGCTTCTCCTCTCCTGTTCACCCCAGGGAGCGTGTCTTGGAAATCACATTGCAGCACGCCGGCGGCGCCCGCTTTACCGCGGAAGCTCGCCAGCATCGGGTTATGCTCGATCAGCCCGCAGAAGACGGGGCCACCGACCACGGCATGAGCCCCGCCGAGCTGCTGCTGGCCTCACTCGGCGGCTGCGTAGGCCAGTACGTCGTCCAATACCTGCAGCTCCGCGGCCTCTCTGCCGAAGGGCTGCTGGTGCGCGTGAACGCCCGACCCTCCTCGCGCCCCCTTCGCCTCAAAGATTTCCAAATCGAGGTCGTCGTTCCCGGTCTCAACGAGCGGCAGCTGCGGACGCTGGAAAAATCCTTTCCCGTAGGTCTGGTCCAGAGCGCCATCGCCCTCGAAAACGCCCTCCACATCTCCACCGTCTCCGCGCACGCTGAGGATGTTCGGCCGTAATCGCGGCATTTCCCAGGCCGAGGCGGACTCTTCGGTGACGCACGTCACCATTCCACGTAACCACGCTCACCGGCAAACTCTCCCATCCGGCCTACTCTCGAGCCACGGCCAATAAGAGCCGACGCTCGAGGTGTCTTCCTTTCCTATTGCGTTGCAGGAGATTCTCCTGGCCACGGATTTCTCCGAACCGGCCCGGCGCGCCCTCGTGTTCGCCAAACTGATTGCCCGCCGCCGCGCTGCACCCCTGCGCGCTGTTCACGTCCTCGATCTGACCGAGTACGCTCTCGCCGAATCCGGGGCCACCCGGCAGCGCTCCTTTGCCACGGCTCACGATTCCGCTGAAAGGGCCCTGCGCGAAATCCGCCGCGAAATTCGCCTTGGCGGTATGGAAAGCACCGCTACCCTGGTCAGCGCCGGCAAACCAGCCGCCGCCCTGCGCGAGCTGATCCAGCAATATCACCCCTTGCTCTTAATCCTCGGCGTCCGCAGCCGGCCTCCCACCGGCCTCGGGGCCACAGCCCGGTCACTCCTCGCCGCACCACCGTGCCCCATCCTTACGGTGAACGAACGCTGTCCTGAGATTCCCTCTGCCGGCACCCTCGAACGCGCTGTCATCGTGGTCGACGCTCTCCCGAAAAGTCTGCGGACGGCTCTGAATGCCTGGCCGTCTGGCCCGCAACAATCCTCTCCCACAATCTTTGCGGTTATCGCGCGAGATACCCACTCCGCACCGGAAATCCCTGGCGCCCAGGAACGCCGCTTCCGCCCGATCATTCTTCTCGATCGCGCGCAGGCCGCCGACCCGATCCTGCGTCATGCGACCGAAGCTGGCGCCGGCCTCATCATCACCGCCTTCGGCAGCGGAACCCGGCTCAGTTCCCTCACCCGCGGCACCCTTGCCCACTCGCTTCTCACCCGGGCGCTCTGCCCGGTCCTCACCTTGCCCGCCTGAACGACAACTCCAGACGATCTGGCTCTACGGCGCCTCGTCCTGGCGCAAAGGCTTCGGAATCTGGCGTTGAGAATACTGCAGGGATCAAAGCTGTGTGCTGACCTGCTCGCGTGCCGCGCCGAGCGAGGCCGGCAACTCAGGAGTTTTCGTCTGCCGGGATTCACCGCCTTCTTTGGTCCCCGGAAAGGGTCTCCCGTTCGCATACTGCCCTGCAAGCCGGCTCACGCGATCGACGGTGCTGACGTTCAGCGATTCTCGAAAATGGTCCATAGACAACGCCAATCCATCGCGGAGCGTGATCTTAGGCAGCCACCCGAGGACCTTCATGGCCTTGGCGATGTCGGGCTTGCGCCGGGCGGGATCATCCTGCGGCAAAGGCTCAAAGCGCAGGTCGCTGTCTGAACCAGTGACATCCAGAACAACCCTGGCGCACTCGAGGATCGTGAACTCGGCCGGATTGCCGATATTGGTCGGAAAGTGCTCGTCAGAACGAGACAGTCGAAGAATTCCTTCGATGAGATCCGAAACATAGCAGAAGCTGCGCGTCTGCTGCCCATCGCCAAAAATGGTCAGTGGCTCGCCACGCAATGCCTGCATCACGAAATTAGAGATGACTCTGCCATCGCTCGGGTGGAGCCGGGGTCCATAGGTGTTGAAAATCCGAACGAGATGCGTATTCACGCCGCGATAGCGATGGTACGCCATGGTGAGCGCCTCAGAAAAGCGCTTGGATTCGTCGTAGACGGAGCGCAGGCCGATTGGATTGACATTGCCCCAGTACGATTCCGTCTGCGGATGCTCGAGGGGATCCCCGTAGCACTCCGATGTTGAGGCGTGCAGGAACCCGGCTCCATACTTCCAGGCAATCTCCAGCGTCGTTTCCGTGCCCGCCGAGCCAACGCGAAGGGTTTCGATCGCCAGACGCATATATTCGGGCGGACTGGCAGGGGAAGCCAGATTGAATACGTAATCCACATGTCCGGGATCGAATGGCTCGCAGATATCCCTCTCTTCGAAGGTAAAGCGCGGCTCATTGCGCAGATGTTTCAGATTGCGCCGATCGCCCGTCGAAAAATTGTCAATGCCCAGAACCGTGTGGCCTTCGCCGAGCAGTCGGTCCGTCAGGTGAGACCCGAGAAACCCGGCCGCGCCGGTGACCAGAATTCGTCCCATCGATTCACGCCTCGTCCGCTTTCATGCCGTTCACACTTGTTGCCCGGCAACTCCTGCGTTCTGCTGGTCCGGTCCTGGAATGCCGACCGGAAGGACAGGGGTATACCGATTCGACTGGGCTTCCTTCGTGCCCGCCACGATCCCCTGCACCGCGGGGCGCCCCATGCTCAGGTAAGTAAATCCGTGGTCGGCCATCCGCTCCGGCCTGTAGAGATTCCTCCCATCAATGACAATGGGAAAGCGAAGAGTCTGCCGGAGCCTCGAAAGATCGAGCGCGCCAAACTCCTGCCAGTCGGTAAGGATCAGAACCGCATCGGCGCCCTGCGCCGCGTCGTAGGCGCTGGCCGCATATTGCATTTGCCCGGAAGCAGGCAGCACAGCCTGCATCTTGTCCATCGCCGCCGGATCGTAAGCAGAAACCTTGCATCCCCCATCGAGCAGCCGACGGATCACTTCGATCGCCGGCGATTCGCGGATGTCGTCGGTGCCGCCTTTGAAAGCGAGTCCCAGGGCCGCCACCTTCTTACCGCGAAGCGTCCACAGTGCCGACCGCACCTTATTGAAGAAGATGTCCTGCTGGCGCACGTTGACCTTCCGCACCTCCTCGAGAATCTGGAAGTCGATCCCCTGTTGCTGCGCCACCCAGGAGAAGGCCGCAACATCTTTGGGAAAGCACGAGCCCCCGTACCCCAGACCCGCAGACAGGAACTTCGACCCGATACGGGAATCTAGTCCCATGCCCGCGGCAATCTCCTCGATGTTCCCGTTCACTGACTCGGCGAGATTCGCGACGAGATTGATGAACGAGATCTTCATGGCGAGAAAAGCGTTCGAGGCGTGCTTGATCAGTTCAGCGCTTTGCGCCGACGTGACCAGCAGCGTCGCCGGCTTCTCCGCACTCAGGGGGCCGGCCAGCGCATCTTCACGCGCGTAGTAGCCGCCGCTGGTCAGCGGTTCATAGATCCGCCGCAGAAGATCCGCCGACCTCTGGCTGTTGGCTCCAATCACAATTCGATCGGGATGCAGAAAGTCGCCGATCGCCGTTCCTTCCCGAAGAAATTCAGGATTGGATACGACGTCGAAGTCGTCGCGCGCAACGCCGTGGCGCAGCATGCACTGCGTAATCCACTCATTGGTGTAAACCGGAACGGTGCTCTTTTCAACCAGCACTTTGTACGATCGAACGTACGGCGCAATTTCGCTCACCACCGCTTCAACGTAAGAAAGATCCGCCGCCCCGGAACTTCCCTGAGGCGTCCCGACTGCAATGAAAATCGCGTCGCTCTGCTCTACGCCGCGGCCCAGATCGGTCGTGAATTCGACCGAGCCTCCGAAATGCCTGCGCAGTAGGTCGGGAAGATGTTCTTCGAAAATAGGGGCTCCGCCCTCGTTGAGGAGCCTCACTTTAGCATCGTTGTTATCCACGCAGATCACCCTGTGGCCGATCTCGGCGAAACACAGGGCCGCAACCAGTCCGACGTACCCGGAGCCGATTACACAAATTCTTATCTGATTATCCATAAAAACAGGTACCCCCATTTGCCGCTTATGGCTGCAGTTATGAATCTTCTTTTCACCGATAACGTGGTGCCGCGGAATCGCATGCGTATGAGTTATGTATGAAAACCATTGCTGCAACAACGATCGGCCAACCTGGAGAATCTGCTTCGGTGCGTGGTCCCTGACTGCCGCTCACCCTTCTACTGCTCCTGCCGGGGAATAGCGCAGATGACTCTCTCACGCGGATTTTATTGCTCCGTCTGGCGGTGACGGTTCCGCGGCGAATCCACGGAAGTCGTGCCCCTTCATCGTGAGGTAAAAGAGCAGCTCAACTCGACTTGAGATACCGAGTTTTTCAAACGCACGAAACATGTAGTTCTTCACCGTGTGTTCGCTCAGCCGCAGTTCCTGGGCTATGCTCTTGTTGGTCTTGCCCATCGCCGCACAATGCACTACCTGCAGTTCGCGATCCGTGAGATCTGGCGCATCCGCTTCTCCCAGCAAAGTCGGAGCGGGCAGATTGAAAAGCACCTGAAGGAGGAAATTGGCCTCCTGACGCCCTGCCCAGATAAAACCCCGCCTCACATGATCGACGCAGTCGAGGAACTCGGCGATTGGCTGATCCCGGCAGAAGACTCCGCGCGCGCCCGCGCGAAAAGCATGGATAACCCCTGCGTGGGTCGGAGAGTTGAGAAGGACGACGATGAGCACGCCGATATGCGACTGGCTGACCGCCCTGGCCAGATCGAAACCATTCCGCAGGTTGTTGTTCACATCGGCGGCAATCACGACGAGATCGGCGTGATGGGTGGTAAGCGTCTTCAGCAAATCCAGAGAGTGGATAGCCGACGCGTGAAACTTCTTCTCGCGAACCAGCGTTGTCGCCAGCAGATCGCTGCTCATCGAGTCTCGGTCTGCGATCAGAACCCGGAACTCACTCTTCGCCTCACCGGGCGGAGATTCGGCCCGCTGCGCGGTTGCAGCGCGCCTGTGCGCATTCAAAAGTGGACTGGATAACTGTAACTCCATGGATTCCCCCAACCATTGAAGATGAGTTCACACACAACTCGAGTTCGCCTTTTCATCTTGCCCGGGTGCCAGGTACGGAGTTATCACGAAGCCCCCTTGATTCAGGGTCTTCACGTGCCATTTGCAGCGGATACGCCACTTCCGGAAAGAGGTTCTTCCGCGGCCATCCAGCCATGGTCTGGTGGCTCCACTTTACCTCAAGTCGGTCCCCGCGAAAAAGGATTTCGACGAAAAACTTTCTTCTCTATTCGCACTGTGAACGACTTCTCTGTATCTTTTTTCGCGCCGACACTCGTGTCGCAAAAGACGTTATGCTCGCATTTGGGTCGGTTGCTTGTGTCGACTGCGCCATCTTGCGTCACACAATATTTTGGCTCGATGGACCTCCTGTCATCTCACTTGAGTCGAGGCAGGAACTGTAACAAAAGCCGGTTATACTGCCCACACGGAGGAGCGCGTCTGCGGATACAAAACCCGCGCCAGATGGTATTCGACCCCGCGCAGCCCGCTCGACGACGGGACACGGTTGCGGGCGATCGCTCGTGGCTTGCGAACTACAGCCGCAGGATAGCTGCTCTGATCATGGCTCTCACTTTCGTGGCAACCGCCGCCATTGCGGTCCACTCCGGATCCACGCTGCGCTATGGCGATGAGCAAGCGTACGAGCAGATCGCGGCTCACCTGGTCCATCAGCACAGGTACACGGCTGACGGTGTGCATCTCACCGCATATCGGCCGCCCGGATATGCATGGTTTCTGGCTTTGGCTGAGGGACTGGGCGCATCGAACGTCGCGCTGCGCATCCTGAACGTATCCACCGTGATCCTGGCACAGTTGTTTCTGTTCCTCACAGTCAGCGTCTACGCCGCCGAGAGTACGGCGGCTATTGCACTTATTCTGACTCTCGCGTACCCGATCCTCCTCTACACAGCAACTCTTCTCTTTCCGCAAACCCTGGGCGCGGCACTCCTGCTTTGCGGCATCTGGCTTCTGATCAGGCCCGAACCCCTGAGCCTGAAGCGCGGGGTCGCCGCGGGTCTGGTGTGGGGCTGCCTGATCCTGACCATTCCGACGTTTCTCGTAATCGCGGCCGCAACAATCGGCGCGGTGGGATGG
>JBAUZR010000559.1:0-3632 GCA_049585375.1 Acidobacteriaceae bacterium | reverse complement strand
CCCTTAACCAGGTCGGGGCGCTGCGTACCGAAGTTCCCATCCGGCGCGATGTAGCTGCTCGGCATCAGCACATTCACCGGGAAGCCGGTGCGGGCCAGGGCGGTCGTCGTCAGTTCCCAGCCGCCCGCGATGGCCTTCGCGATGCCGGACTGATTAAGCATGGGCTTGCCCGCGCCGAAGGGCAGCTGATAAACCGCATTGCTGTTCACCACATGGCGGGCGTCCCAGGCTCCGCTGGCGCGATCGCAGGCCAGGCATAACGCGTTCTGTGGCGACACCTCGTCGCCATCGCCGCTGCCGTTGGATCCGTTATCGATCTCGTGCGACCACATGTAATTGGCAGTCACCAGGAGGCCGCGGGAGAACGCGCGTCTCATCGCCACCGAGAGGCCGTCGTAGGAGCTCATGCCGATTGAGCCGCGCCAGCCGATGGCGGGAGCAAAGGCGGGATATGGCGCAACCCCTGTGGCCGGATCGATCAGATTCACCACATTGGTGTCCAGCAGATGTACGCCGTGGCTCCCGAGGTAAGAGACCGTGGCCACGAAGCTCGCCGGCAGCGCCCGTTGTACGGATAGATCCCATTGTTCAACGTAGGTGTCCTTGCGGTCCCGCTGTTCCGCATTCGGTGAGAGGGTTCCGGCGCCAAAGACGACCGGCCAGGAAAGCGGCGAGGCCGAACTGCCGGTCGCCGAATAGGAAGGGACTTCGTTCTTGGCTGGCAGGTTCTGGTCATCCAGTTGCCCGTCCTCGTGATAAATTCCGAAGCCACCTCGTAGGACCGTCTGGCTTTTCTTCCACGGAGTCCAGGCGAAGGCAACACGGGGATCGATATCGCCGTAGTTCTGCTGTCCGAAGCTGGCGCCCACCCCGCAGAACCCCTGCGGGCCGCAGGTGGCAAAGTCGAAGGGGTTCGCCTTGCCGTGCTCCTCGGTGAAGAGATCGAAGATGGAGTAGCGCAGGCCCAGGTTGAGGACGAGCCCCGGCCGCCACTTGAACTCATCCTGCGCGTAGAGAAAGTAATCGTTCTTGCGCATATCGTTGACCGGTAACGCGCCCGTCAGGCTGGCTTTGTTCAACGCATTCAGTGCGAGATTCTCAATCGTGGAGAACGTCAACTTCCCGTGCTGGCCGTAGTTCTGATTCAGCTGAATGTGACGGATCTCGATCCCGGCTTTGAAGGTATGGCGGTTGTGAGCCCAGGTCAGGTTGTCGATCGCCGAAAGTGAATTGCCGACGTAGATGCTGGCATAGTCATAGTTCTGAGTGACAAATCCCGGCCCAGGACCTGTCGAAATCGCAACCTGATAAATAATGCCGGAGTCGCTGTAGTTGTACTGGTTGTCGGTGGAGCGATTGAATCCGAACTCGGCCTCATTCACGAGGTGGGGAGTGAAGACATGGAGCAGTTCGACCACGCCATTCACCGGCGCCGAGACCTTCTGCTGCAAATCGGTGGCGGAAGCCGAAAGCGGCTGCGTATCGACCGATCGGTCATAGCTGAAGCGCGTAAAGCCCGTTGTCTTCTCTGAGAAGTGCTGATCGAGGCGCAACATCGCCGACCCCTCATTGACCACCTGTTCGCATTCGCAGGTCAGCAGGTCGTAGTCCATGTAATGGGGGTCCCCCGGATCGGTGGCTTGCGTCCACGGCGTCAGAAATCTCCGCGGACCGGTTCCTGGGAATCCATTGATGATCGAATACACGGGCGAGGTGGACGGAACCGATGCCTTCAGCGACTGGCTCGGCACGTCGCCGCTCACTGGATAGCCCCAGTTCTGCCGATAGGCTTCTGACGCGAGGTAAAAGAAGGTCTTGTCGCGCACAATGGGGCCACCCATCGATCCGCCGAACTGATTCAGGCGAAGCGGCTGCTGCGCTTCACCGTTGGAGGCCCAGGACGGCAGTGGGGCGTCAAAGACATCGTTGCGCAGGTATTCGAAGAGGCTTCCGTGGAAACGGTTCGTGCCGGATGGCGAACTAACGTCCAGTTGAGCGCCGCCGGTCGAGGCTTCTTCGGCCGTTGCCATCAGGGTGTCCACGCGGAATTCCTGGATCGCATCCAGCGGAATGGCGAGCCGCACCCACTGGCGCTGCGTCTGGTTCACGATGTTGGTGGCATCGACGCCGTCAAAGGTAAAGTTGCTGTCATCGAGGCCTCGTCCGGCGAAGCGGATCGTCCGCTGATTGCTGCCGCCGGTGTCAATGGCGCCCGGAACGAAGGCGGTGAGCGATGACCAGTCGCGGCCGTTGAGCGGCAATTCCTCCGCCTGCTCTCTCTCAATCAGCCCCGTCACCGCGCTGGTGTTGTGGTCCATCAGCGCCGAAGCGGCCGAAATCTCCACACGTTCTTCGCCGCCCGCGACCTGCAGTGCCGCATCCAGAGTGCGCGTACGGCCGATAACCTGCTTCACGTCGATAAACTCGAGCTTCTCAAAGCCCTGATGTTCGAAGGTCACGGTATAAATGCCCACCGCCAATTGGGGAATGCTGTAGTTGCCGGTGGCGTCCGAAACGGTCTTGCGGCGCAGGCCGGTCGCGTCTTCGACCACGGTGACCTGGGCCTGCGGCAGTCTTCGGCCAGAAACATCGGTGACCGTGCCATTCAGCCCGCTGCGATCTACCTGCGCGAAGGCTATACCGGCAACGAAAGAGATCGCCCCGAAACTGATCAGAGCGCGAAGGCCGCGGAGCGCGGAAAACCTCGTGCCGGCCGAAGGCTGCTTCTTCTTCGAATCGCGACGCATCACAACCCTCCAGGGAAAAACCGGCTATCGGCGGCAAATTCAGCAGGCGGCCTTGCGTGGTGTTACCGGCGCTCGAAGCAGCGCCGCTCTTCAAACTGATCGAAACTTACCTGGCGACATCCTCTGCGCCTCAGGCGCAAAACGAATGGCAGGTATTTGGGGGAAGATACAAACGGATTGCGGCTCTCACAGCACATTGACAGGAAGTCTTTTCGAGCTGGCGAACCTGATCGGATCGAACAACCATCAGCAGGAGGATCAGGAACGCTCGAATTCTGCAGGTTAGCAGATGACAAATTCGTAATCCCCAATCATTAGGGCCGCGTAACACGAATATTAAGTTTTCACGAAACGGCGATTCCCGATCCCCTCTGCGGCCCGATTGCCACTCTTCGTCCACCACCAGGGAGCCTTGGCCTTCCAGACAAAGAAAAAGGCCCTCTCGCCGAGGATCGGAGAGAGGGCCTGAACGAACCGGAGACTGGTCTTAGTCGTCCGAGTCCATGGTGGTGGTGAGCGCGGCCTTCGCGAAGTCGCTCGCCGGGCGAACCTTCTTCTCGCCAGGGAACGGGACCTTAAAGCCGGTAGCCTCATACCAGTCGAAGTGGCTGACCATATCCGGGTCCAGGGAGTCGGGCATGTGATAGTGCGCGGCGAAGACCTGCGTCTTCATCCTGAGCCAGCCCGCCCGCAGCTTCCTGACTGAGGGGCTATCCTGCACCGACGCGGTTACGGAGCTGCAGGTGTTGAGGCTGGGTGTGATGTTGGTGGGGGCCGTGTATCCCGTAACGCCGTAGCACAGCGGGACCTGGTTTGCCACGTGCGACCACGGCAGGAAGTTGACTGCGGGCGGATTGTCGACGAAGAGGGTCTTCATCGGCGAGG
>JBAUZR010000558.1:0-2402 GCA_049585375.1 Acidobacteriaceae bacterium | reverse complement strand
CCTCCGTATGAGGAGCAGGACGAGGAGCCGCATGGCTCTCCGGCCGTGCCTCCGCGTGAGGAGCGGGTCGGCTCTCCGGCCGCGCCTCCGTATGAGGAGCAGGACGAGCCACACGGCTCTCCGGTCGTGCCTCGGCGTGAGGAGCCGGTCGTTCCGCAGGATGAGAAGCCGGACGGCTCTCGCTGTGCGGCGTCGGAGTTCGTGCCGGAGCCGTCTCCTTCCGCGCCGGTGTCATCGCGTGACTCTCCGGACGCGGCGTCGTGCTCCGCGCCGGCGCCCGCTGCGGAGTCCTTGCCGCCGCTCGCCCTGCTTCGTGTTGCCGTGCCGGTGTCGCTTCATTCGGCCGTGTCGTCGGCGCCCGGCTCTCGCTGGGCCGAGTCGTTGCGTTCCTTCCTGTCATCGGCCGGTTCCCGCCAGCCGCCGAATGTCCCTCCGCTCCGGAATGCTGCGCCGGAGATGAATGCGCGCCCCGGCTCTGCGCCTGCGCTGCCCGTATCTCCGTCGCGCTCGGATGATTCGTCGCCGCTACCGGCCTCTCTCCCACACGCGCCATCGCCGCCGCTCGCGGTGCTCCGTGGTTCTCGGCGAAACGCGCCTGTGGATCCCTCCGCGCCGCGCTGATCCGCTCCGTCTGCGCCGACGTTCGTTCGAAATGCCGCTCGTGCGCCACCTGCTCTTCCCGCGCCGTCGGCCGCGCCGTCATGCCCCCCGGTCCGTTGAAGCTCGCGCGCATTCCCCCTCCGCGCCGCTCCACGCTTCGATTGACATACACGTTGTGGATCACCTCCGTGTTCACCCGCATTACCGCTGTGTTGTAGCGGAAGACATTCCCTGCCCACATGCCGCCCACAAAGCCCGCGCCGAAGTACCCAAAGCCGTAATCGACCCCGCCGTAGAATCCCACCTGGGGGGCCCAGTAGCCGTCATTCCAGCCGTAGACCCCGCCGTTATAGCCCCAGTACCCCGGTGTCCACAGCAGCCCCGGCTGCGGAGGCGCCACCCATACGCCAGGCACCCAGTAATAGCCGTAATCGGGATCCCACGCCCAATAGCCCGGCGTCCACAAATATCCCTCCACCGGACACAGCGGCTGTTCGTACACGGGCAGCGGCGGCGGCGCAACATTCACGCTGATCCCAATTCCGATCTGCGCCTGCACTCGCTCCGGCGCGAAGCCCAAAAGTAACGCGGGCAACAGAATCCCCAGACTGAGTATTTTCTTCATCATTGAGTCCCTCGGTGAGTCGTGGGCCAAAAGTGGAGGCATCCTCCAGACCCGAACTCCTGGGATGCGGTTTCCCCTCCGCCGGGATAGCGCCCATTCCCGCCAAATTGTCGGTTCTGCCCAGCCCAGCCTGCCCCCTTTGATCTTCCCGGGTTTTTGGCCGATATCCCTTGCAGCAGGATGGACATCACAGTGGTTCCCAATTGCCTTGACACCATCACGCCCGAAGCCCCCCCACGTGGCCCCCGGACCCTCGCCGTCGTCGAGCCTCTCAACCTCGAGGATCTGGAAACCCAGGTTCTCGAAACCGACAAGTGGATGCTTGGCGAAATGGCCGGCCGCAGCCTCGCCATGCAGCAGCTCTTTGCCCGCATGCGCTGCACCGCTCCCCATTTCCGCCTCGTCACCGTCGAAGGCGAATCCGGCACCGGCAAGCTCCTTGCCGCCCAGACCCTGCACCGCATCGGCCCCTCCTCCGCCGGGCCCTTCGCCCCCACCCTCGCCTCAGACTTCCTCAGCGCTCCCCATGCCTTCTGGAGAGACGCCGCCGGCGGCCTCGCCTACCTCTCCCGCATCGATGAGCTCTCCCCCGACCAGCAGCGCCTCCTCCGTGACTTCCTCGAGCGCGCCGCCCATGAACGCCTCCGCCATCTCCCCATTCCCGGGCCCCGCCAGTTTGTCGTCGGTGCCTCTCAATCTCTCCGCCGCCTCGCCGCCGCCGGCGCCTTTCGCGCTGATCTCGCCAGCCATCTCACCGCCATCCGCTTCTTTCTTCCCCCTCTGCGCGACCGCCGCGACGATCTCCCTCTCCTCGCCGCCATCTTCCTCCGCCAGTCCAGCCTGCACCACGGCAAGCATCTCCGCGGCTTCGCCCCCGGCGCCCTCAGCCGCCTCGCCGCCCACGTCTGGCCCGGCAACGTCCGCGAACTTCAGTCCGTTATCTCCGCAGTCGCCCTCGAGTGTCCCGGTCAGTGGATCCGCCCCCTCGACATCCCCCGGCTCCAGTGGCCCTCCCCGGACCCGGCTCTTCCTTCGGCCGATCTCTCCACCGACGCCTTCTCCGACCCATCAAAAGACGACCCCAGCCTCGACCGCGCGATCCTCCGCCACGTCACCCTCGTCCTGGCCCGCGTCAATGGCAATAAAGTCCGCGCCGCTCGTATGCTCGGCATCAGCC
>JBAUZR010000557.1:0-13118 GCA_049585375.1 Acidobacteriaceae bacterium | reverse complement strand
GTCCCTGGGCGATCGGCTCAAAGGCCGGCGGACACACGGCAATCCATTCCGAGCTCGGCACGCTGGAGGACTTTCGCCACCTCCTGCTGGCGGCGGCTGATAAAGGCATGGAACTGGCGATGGACATCGCCTTCCAGTGCTCGCCCGATCATCCCTGGGTCAAAGAGCACCCGGAGTGGTTTAAAAAGCGGGCGGACGGAACCATTCAATACGCCGAGAATCCGCCGAAGAAATACCAGGACATTTACCCGCTCGACTTTGAGAGCAGTGACTGGCAGGGCTTGTGGAACGGTCTGCGCGACGTTTTCGTCTATTGGCTGGAGCAGGGCGTGCGCATCTTCCGCGTCGACAATCCGCACACCAAGGCGTTTCCCTTCTGGGAGTGGGTCATCGCGGAGTTGAAGCGTGATTACCCCGACGCGCTCTTCCTCGCGGAGGCCTTCACCCGTCCGCGCGTGATGCAGCGGCTGGCCAAGGTAGGTTTCTCACAGTCGTACACATACTTCTCCTGGCGCAACACAAAGCAGGAGATCACCGAATATCTGACCGAGCTCACCCGGGGGCGGGTCTGCGAGTTCATGCGCCCCAACCTGTGGCCCAACACTCCGGACATTCTGCCGGAGGCTCTGCAGGTGGGCGGACGACCGGCTTTTCTGAGCCGCCTCGTCCTCGCGGCCACGCTGGGCCCGAACTACGGCATCTACGGACCGGCGTTCGAGCTGGGAGAGAACCAGCCAATCCGGCCCGGCAGCGAGGAGTACCTGAACTCAGAGAAGTACGAAATTCGCGACTGGAACCTGGACGCGCCGCACAGTATCGCCGGCGTGATGGCGACCGTGAATCGCGCGCGCCGGGAGAATCCGGCCTTGCACGCGAATCACGATCTGTTCTTCCATCCCACCGATAATCCATACCTGATCGCCTACAGCAAGACGAGCCGGGAAGGAAACAACGCAATCCTGGCGGTGGTGAATCTCGACTATTTCCACCGGCAGTCGGGATGGGTGAACCTCGATCTGGAGCGGCTGCACCTGCGTCCCGACGAGAGTTTCCAGGTGCTGGATGCGCTGACGGGCGTTCGCTACCTGTGGCAGGGTTCGCGCAATTACGTTGAGCTGGCGCCGGATAAAATGCCTGCACACCTCTTCCGCGTGCTCCGGAAAGTTCGCTCCGAAAAGGATTTTGACTATTACCAGTGAGGCTCGCCTGACTCCGATGCCGGACTCCCAGATCATTGTTCGCAAACCCGGCAGCGCCGCCGATCCGCTTTGGTACAAGGACGCGATCATCTACGAAGTGCACGTCAAGGCCTTCTTCGACAGCAATAACGATGGCCTCGGCGACTTCCCGGGATTGATGGAGAAGCTGGATTACCTGCAGGACCTGGGCGTGACCTGCCTGTGGGTCCTGCCGTTTTTCCCCTCGCCGCTGCGTGACGACGGCTACGACATTTCCGATTACATGAGCGTCAATCCCAGCTACGGAACGCTCGAGGACTTCCAGCGATTTCTCGACGCGGCGCACGACCGCGGGTTGCAGGTGATGATCGAGCTGGTCATCAATCACACTTCTGACCAGCACCCCTGGTTTCAGCGCGCGCGGCACGCACCGCCGGGATCGGACGAAAGGAACTTCTACGTCTGGAGCGATACCGACCAGAAGTACAAAGACGCGCGCATCATCTTCACCGATACGGAGAAGTCGAACTGGACCTGGGATCCGGTGGCGCAGGCGTACTACTGGCATCGTTTCTTTTCGCACCAGCCCGATCTGAACTACGACCACCCCGCGGTTCTGGAAGAAGTGCTGAAGGTGATGCGCTACTGGCTGGATATGGGCGTGGACGGGCTGCGCATCGACGCGATTCCCTATCTGGTGGAGCGCGACGGCACCAGCTGCGAGAATCTGCCGGAGACGCACGCTGTGATCAAGGCGGTGAGGGCGGCCATCGATGAAGGCTTCGAAAGCCGCATGATTCTGGCGGAAGCCAACCAGTGGCCCACCGATGTGCGGCCGTATTTCGGCGATGGCGATGAATGCCAGATGGCCTTTCATTTCCCGCTGATGCCGCGCATTTACATGGCGCTGCGCCAGGAGGACCGGCTGCCGATCACCGACATCATGGCCCAGACACCGGCGATTCCGGACAACTGCCAGTGGGGACTCTTCCTGCGCAATCACGACGAACTGACCCTGGAGATGGTCAGCGACGACGAGCGCGACTACATGTATCTGGCCTACAGCGCCGATCCGCGCATGCGGATCAATATCGGCATTCGCCGCCGTCTGGCGCCGCTGCTCGATAACAACCGGCGGCGGATTGAGCTGCTCAACAGCATTCTGTTCTCGTTTCCGGGGACGCCCATCCTCTATTACGGAGATGAGATCGGGATGGGCGACAACATCTACCTGGGCGATCGCAACGGGGTCCGCACGCCGATGCAGTGGACGGCCGATCGCAATGCGGGTTTCTCGCGGGCGAACCCGGCCAAGCTCTACAGCCCGGTCATCATGGATCCGGTGTGGGGCTACGAGGGAATCAACGTCGAAGGCCAGCAGAACGATCCGTCTTCGCTGCTGAACTGGATGCGCAACATGATCGCGCTCCGCAAGCTTTTCCAGGTGTTCGGACGCGGATCGCTGCGGTTCCTGGAGCCTTCGAACCGGAAAATCCTGGCCTATATCCGGCAGAGCCCGGAGGCCACCGTTCTCTGCGTGGCGAATCTCTCGCGCTTTGCGCAGCCGGTACAGCTCGACATGTCGGAGCTGGAAGGCATGACGCCCGTGGAGATGCTCGGTTATGTCGAATTCCCGGCAATCACGAAGGCGCCGTACTCCCTTTCTCTGGGGCCGTATGGATTCCTGTGGCTGGAATTGCAGCCATCGCTCGCTGGCGCCGCGGCGCTCTCGTCAGCGGACGGTGATCAGGCCTTCTATGTCGAAAGCGAACGCGACTGGCAGACCCTTCTTTCGGGAGACGGAGTGCGCCGGCTGGAGGAGATGCTGCGCGGCTATATTCAGCGCCAGCGCTGGTTCGGCGGAAAATCGCGGAGCCTTTTGCGCACCCAGATCACCGATTCGGTGCTCTTCGACGAGGATCATGCTGCGCTGCTGTGGGTGAAGGTCGATTACGTTGATGGGGAACCGGACAACTGGCTGTTGTGTCTGGCTATGAGTTTTGGGGAAGCAGCGGTGACGCTGCGCGAATCCGCTCCCCAGCAGATGGTCGCGACTGTGGGATCAGCGATGCTGACCGGCGTTCTGCACGAAGGGATGCTGCGCGCGAGCGTGCCGGCGGCGTTGCTGGACATGGTTGCCACCGGCAGGGAACTGCGGACACGCAATGGTGTTCTGGTGGGCATGCCCAGTTCGGTGCTGAATACCCTTCGCGGTACACAGTCGCTGCCGGCGCGCCTCAGCAGCGCCGAGCAGAGTAACACCTCGGCGATCTTCGGCGACCGGCTGATCATGAAGCTGTTTCGGCGACAGCAGCCCGGGGCTAATCCGGACGTGGAGATCGGGCGTTTTCTCACCGAGAAGACGCGCTTCGCGAACATCGCTCCGTATGGCGGCTGTATCGAAGTCCGGCGTGCGGACGAGGAGCCCGCCACGCTCGCCCTGTTGCAGGGACTGGTTCCCAACGAGGGAGACGGCTGGCAGTGGACGCTGGAGGAACTCGATCGCTACTACGAGAGCACAGCCTCGGCGCGGTTGCGACATTTCGCGCACGCGCTCGGGGAGGAGGGCACCGCGGCGGCACGCGAGCACGCCGGGATTTATCTGGATGCCGCAGGCACGCTGGGACGGCGCACGGCGGAAATGCACCTGGCGCTGGCGTCCGGGAAAGACGAGGCGTTTGCGCCGATCCAGCCGGGCGCGGAGGTGCTCGACGCGGCGCGCGACCGGCTGGCCGGCCATGCGGCTCATGCTTTCGACCTGCTGAAGACCAACCTTTCGCGGCTCCCCGACGACGTGGTCGAAGCCGCGGGACTGGTGCTCAGCCGGCGTGGTTCCCTGCTGGCGAAATTTCGCGCGCCGGGAACGCTGCGCGATGCCGGCCGCTGGATTCGCATTCACGGCGACTATCATCTGGGCCAGGTTCTGCGCTCGCGAGGCGATTTTGTCATTCTGGATTTCGAGGGTGAGCCGGCGCGGCCGCTGTCCGAGCGCCGGGCCAAATACTCGCCCCTCAAGGACGTGGCCGGGATGCTTCGCTCGTTCAGCTACGCGGCGTTTGTCGCACTGACGAAGTACACAACTCGCCGTCCGGAGGATTATGTACAGCTGGAATCCTGGGCGCGTCTGTGGGAGGCGACGGTGTCCGGCGAATTCCTGCGGGTGTATCGGGAGACCGTGCAGGGGGCGCCCATGGTTCCGGAAGCGCCCGCGGATTTCCAGGCGCTGCTGGAAATCTATATGCTCGACAAGGCACTGTATGAGCTGGTGTACGAGCTGAACAATCGTCCAGCGTGGATTCGGATTCCGCTGCACGGCATCCTGTCGCTGCCCCTGTGAGAAGAGATATCGGAATGGCGGCCATCGAATTTACAGAAGAGACAAAGCGGCAGATGGAGCGGATCGGCTCCGCCGACGTGGTGGTGGGGATCGCCGGGACCGTGGCCGGGGAGGAACTGCAGGTTCGTGCGGAAAAAATCGCGGCGGAGCTGGGTTCCGGTTTGTCTCCACTCCGCATCGTGTTTGCATGGTCGGGCCCGAACGGCGCAGCGGCGCCAGAGAGCGAGTCCGAAGAAAGCGCGGCAAAACCTCCGGTGGTTCTGCTGCCCTTTACGTCGCTGGTGCCGGCGAGCGGGGAGTTCTGGTCGGCGGTTTCCGCCCATCAGCGAGCGGTCGTGGCGCTGGCGGCCTCCCTCAACGCTCGTGCCTGTATCGTCCTGGGAGCAGACCTGGCGGCGCTGCAGACGCACGCGCTCCAGCTGTTGGCGTACGCGGTGCTCGACCGGCAAAGCGTGCTGGCTATGCCGATCTATCCGGCCGGCAAATACGAGGGGCTGATCAATACCGGCATCCTTTCGCCGCTGAGCCGCGCTTTATTCGGAAAGCGGGTTCATTATCCGATCGCCTTCGACTTTGCCGTCTCCGGAACGCTGTGCGGGCACTTTCTGCGCCAGACCGCCGGATCGAATGGGTCAGGACAATCTCTGCTGTGGCCGGTGACGGTGGCGGCGACCCAGTGTCCTCAACAGACGGTCGGCCAGGTGCATGTCGATGTGCAGCATCGTGTGGCGGCCGAAGGTCTGGAGCTGAGTGCGGTCCTCGGACAGCTGGTCGGATCGCTGTTCCAGGATATGGAGCTGTATGCGCCCCACTGGCAGCGGGTGCGCGGCTCCCAGTCGACGCCCGTCTGGGGCAACGCTCCGATGGGCAAGCCGGACGGCGAGCCCGTCGATACACAGCCAATGCTGGATTCGTTTCTGCTGGGGTCGCGGAACCTGGACGAAGTCTGGCGGCTGATTCTGCCGCCGAATGTGCTGCTGGAGCTGCGTCGCCTCACGCGAGTGACCCCGGAGCAGTTCCGTATGCCGGACGAGCTGTGGGCCGGCGTAGTCTACGATTTCGCCCTGGCCTACCGGCTGCGCACCATCAGCCGCGTGCATCTGCTGGGCGCGCTCACCCCGCTTTATCTGGGGTGGGTGGCTTCCTACATCCAGGAAGTTTCAAAGCTGAGCGGCGCTGCGCTGGAACAGCGCCAGGAGCAACTGGCCCGCGCATGGGAAGAGAAAAAGCCGTATCTGCTGTCCCGGTGGAGATGGCCGGATCGCTTCAATCCGTAGCGCGATCGAAAGGAGAAGACTATGTGGGAGCAGGTTGAACAATCGCTGCACTCGTCGATGGTTCGGGTAGTCAATCAGGTCGCGACGCTGCTGCCGGGGATCCTTGCGTTTATCGTGGCTTTCCTGCTCTTTCTCTTGATCGGATGGGTGCTGGCGCTGATCGTCCGCCGCATCCTGATGCTGTTCCGCTTCGACGAGCGGATGAGCCGGGGCGCCAACGCCATCGCCGAGTGGTCGCCGCGCGCCACGCCGTCCATGCTGGTCAGCCGCGTGGTCTTCTGGTGCTTCGTGACGGCGGGCGTTATGGTGGGGGTTTCCGCATTTGAGGCTGGCACGTCGGAGCATATCGTCTCCGGGTGGATCCTGGGGTATGTGCCGCGGATTGTCGGTGCGGCGATTCTGCTTCTGGCCGGCAACGTGCTGGCGCGCTTCGTCTCACGCAGCGTACTGATCACGGGAGTCAACCTGAACCTGAGTTATGCCCGATTGCTGAGCATGGGCGTCCGCTGGATGATCCTCGTGCTCACCGGCGCGATGGTGCTGGACCACCTGGCCCTGGGCGGGGAGATTGTGGAGCTGGGGTTCGGAATCCTGTTTGGAGGAATTGTTCTGGCGCTGTCACTCGCCGTGGGGCTCGGTTCTCGCGACCTGGTGAGCCGTTCTCTGGAGAGGGAAGCCGCGCGGCCGGTGGATGTGCCGCAGCCGGAGCGGATCCACCACTTTTAGGCAGCCGCGGAGGCCGCGACTCAGTCTTTCAGGGTCATCGTGATGCTGCGGGAATCCCCGCCGGTCGCGCGCATTTCGATTTCTCCCTGGCTGCGCTTGAGAACGCTCGGGAACTTCTCACCCCACTCGACGAGAACGATGCTGTCCGGACTGGAAAGATCGTCCAGACCGAGGGAGTCGAGCTGGCGTTCGTTCTGAATCCGATAGAGGTCAAGGTGGTAGAGCATCACCGGCTCGCGGCGCCCATCGACGCTGCGCGTTCCCTCGTATTCGTGGATCAGGGTGAACGTCGGGCTGGTGACCTCGTCGGGCTCGGCGGCGTCGAGCGCTTCGGCGATGCCTTTCACCAGCGTGGTTTTGCCCGCGCCCAGATCGCCGCGCAGGATCAGAAACTTCGGCGGAACCAGCATCGCGGCGATGCGATGGCCAACGGAGATTGTTTCTTTACCGCTGTGGCTTTCGAATTGCCAGGTCTTCAGCTCGGCTGTCTGGGTCATCGGCCCCTCGGCGAGGAGGAAGGAATTCCCTCTATCCAAACATAGCCCGCTTCGTCCCGGGGACGGAAGAGAAAAGCGTGAAAAAGATGACCAACGGTGTCGGTGGCCAGCAAAGTGTGCTCGTCCTGCTCGCGCAGGGCGAAGTCGGCCGCCAGCCCGTGAAGGTAGACGGCGGCTTCAACGGCCTGGTCCGGATGATCGGGGAACTGGGCGAGAATCGCCGCCACAATGCCGGTGAGAATGTCGCCGCTGCCGCCCTTGGCCATCCCAGGATTGCCGGTGGTATTGATGGCAATGCGGCCGTCGGGGTGCGCGATCAGCGTACGCCAGCCCTTGAGCACCAGCGTGACGTGATGTTTCGTGGCGAACTCCCGAGCCAGCGGCTCGCGCCTGGCCTGGACCTCCTTCGTGCTGATGCCGGCCAGGCGGCCCATTTCACCGGGGTGCGGCGTAAGGATCATGGTGCGCTTGCGGCCGTCGATCTTCTCCGGATGTTTGGCCAGGATGTTGAGCGCGTCGGCGTCGAGGACGAGCGGTAACTGAGTCTTTTGGATCAGGCCCAAAACGAACGCTTCAGGCTCCGGCCCCAGGCCGGGCCCCATAGCGATCACGGTCGCCCGTTCGGTGAGAGCTTTCAGGACGTTCGGTTGCAGGTTGGAAACGTCCACTTCGCCGCGGGACCCTTCGCGGAGCGGAAACGTCATCAGCTCCGGGGTGATCGCGGCGACGGAGGGCAGGATCGACTCCGGAACGGCTGCGGTGACAAGCCCGGCTCCTGCGCGTAACGCGGCCAGAGAGGCCATGGCGGGGGCGCCCGATTTACCGCGGCCGCCGGCGACCAGAAGCACATGGCCATAGAGGCCTTTGTTCGAATCGGCCGTGCGCGGCTGCTCGGTCATGGTCTTCGAGGAGCCTGCCCAGGTAAGGCCAGTCGAGGAGACGATAGCCTTATCGGGCGACCCGATGGGAGCGACCACAATCGGTCCAGTGGCGCTGCCGGTTAAATTCCCACTGACGTGGGCCAGCTTGGGCGCTGTGAAGGTGACGACCGAACTGGCGCGAAAGGCGCCCTTCACCTCTATCTCACGGGAGTCGGCGTCCCACCCGGAGGGGAGATCGACGGCGACCACAGGAGTAGCGAGGGCGTTCACTCGATCGCGCAGAGTTGCAGCGATGCCACGCAGGGGCGGAGTGAACCCGGTGCCGACCACGGCGTCGATGAACAGATCGGCCGAGGTGAGCAGGGTCTGTACCTCGGCTGCGCCCAGAGCCGCGTCATCCGGAGCCAGCACCGGGACCAGCCCCATGGCCCCGAACGCGGCTTTCGCATCTCCCTTCAGATCAGCGGGTCGGCCGAGGAGCAGCACGCGCACGTCACAGCCGCCGTTGGCCAACTCATGCGCCGCGACAAAACCGTCACCTCCGTTGTTGCCTTTGCCGCACAGAACCGCGATACGGCGGCGGTCAGGATACTCGCGCAGGACGAAGCGCGCGACGGCGGCGCCTGCCGAGCGCATCAGGTCGAGAGAATCGACACCGAAGCGTTCCGATGTGACCCGATCGACAGCGCGCATTTCGTCTGCCGTAAGAATCTTCATTTCAGTCGCCGAGGTCTTCCGGTTAGCCCATGTACATGCCGCCGTTCACGTCAAGGACGTGGCCGGTGATATAGGAGGCTTCCTCAGAGGCGAGGAAGCAGACGGCAGCTGCGATGTCGGCGTCGGTGCCGGCACGGCCGAGCGGAATCTGCGTCAGCATCGACGCGCGCTGCTTTTCGTCGAGAACAGCAGTCATAGCAGTTTCGATGTAGCCGGGCGCGACCGCGTTGGCGGTGATATTGCGCGAGGCCAGTTCCCGAGCGAGAGATTTGGTGAGGCCGATCAGTCCGGCTTTGCTGGCCGCGTAGTTCGCCTGTCCCGCCTGGCCGGTTTCGCCCACGACGCTGGTGATGTTGATGATGCGGCCCCAGCGGGCCTTGAGCATGGGGCTCAGCAAAGCCTGGGTCATGAGAAAGGTGCCGGTCAGGTTGGTCTGGAGCACGTCGTCCCAGTCCGAGCGCTTCATGCGCAGCATGAGCCCGTCGCGGGTGACGCCCGCATTATTCACCAAGATTTCGACGCTGCCGAAGTGGGCAACGGCCGCCTTCGCGCAGGCTTTGATGGAATCCTCGCTCGCCAGATCGAGCTGGAATACGGCAGCGGGTCCGCCCTGCGAGGCAATCTCCGCAGCCACCTGGTTCAACTTATCTTCATTGCGGGCCGCCAGCGCGACCCGCGCTCCGGTTTTTGCTAGCGCCAGCGCGCAGGCGCGGCCAATCCCCTGCGAGGCTCCGGTAACCAGAGCGGTCCTTCCCTGAAATGACAGCATGGCTATAGCCTACAGCAGCGCAGCGGCCGTCGATGTCCGGTGCGGAGCGCTGTCCGGCTGATCAAGCGGCGCAGCTGAGTCATCCCGATCCGGCGGCGGGCATGGGAGCAGCGGCACGGCGGCCGGTCAAAGACGGCAGATTTTCCAGAGACCAGACATAAACAAACAACTCGCGGCTGTACTGCAGCAGGGGTTTAGTGTCCGGCAGTCGAATGCCGTGGGCCTGAGGCAGGGTGTTGATCTCAAATTCCGCCTCAGCCAGTTCCAGCGGCCAGGGCAAATGATGAATGTTGACCCGCGAGATGTGGCCGCGGCGCGTTGCGGTGAAGAGTGCATAGCGGTCGGTCAGGAAGCTCTCCAGTCCTCCCTTCACGCACGGCTTCCCCAGGCTCCTGTAGGTGGCGACGAGGCGCGCCGGATTGTGGGTGAGCAGTCGTTCGCTCCTGTAGTGGAAGGTCCGCTCCTCCGGGGTGATCTTCATCCGCGCCCAGTAGTAGGGAAGCCGGTAGAGCATGCGCGCTGCGGCGACCGCAAAGGGGTTGGCCGCGTCCAGGGAGAAGAAAAAGACGCCAGGCTGATCGGTGCGCCGCTCGCGCACGTAGGTCCGCAGATTCAGTTCCGGGAAGCGGCTGGCGCCGGGGATTGGGGGAATTCCGCGGACACGCACCTGGTCCATCCAGAAGGGGACGACGCCCACCCACGCGGAGCCGTCGAAGACGTCGATGGACAGCCCTTCCGGGACGAGATGGCTGAGTTCCGTGGCTGGCAGCGGCCAGTGGGCAAACAGCAGATCGTTCCAACGCTGGGTCATGACCCAGGGGGACTTGGGCAGGGGCCACGGACGGTGTTCGATCGTTGAAAGAATCTTATTCATGCAACCGGGGGCAAAGTCCGGCAAAAAACACTCCTTATGGTACTCGTTCTTTTCTTTTCAGGGAGATAACAATCGCGTCGCACGGCATGGGGTTGACGGCCTTGGTTCCGGAAACGCCGTACCGGAATTCCGCAGGCGCTGGGTTTAGCATGCCTCCATGCCTCCCATGACAGAAACTCCTCCAGCTCCGGCGCGACCGGCCGCGGACACCCCCGAAGCGCGCCGCAACAACCAGACCGAAGTGTTCGCGGTGCACGGAGCGGATCCCGAAGTGCTGGCGTACGCGATGGCGAAATATTCGCGCTCGGCGCTGTCGATGAAGGAGTCGCTGCGGGAGATCAGCAGCCAGCGGGCCGAGCAGTTTCTGAATACGTTTTACTTCCAGTATGGCCATCGGTCGATCGCGGACCTGGCCCACGTGGCGTTTGCGATTGAGCGGCTGTCCCTCCTGGCCGCGATTGTGCTGGTGGACGAGCAGCGTTGGGATGGGCAGGAGCGGTCGACGCGATACCAGAACTTCCGCAAGAGCGGCTGGTACATGCCGGATTTCGGCGGAGATGCCGCGCCGGCGGAGCTGTTCCGGGAGACAGTCGAGAATCTTTTCGCGAGCTATCACAGCGTATCGGAAGCGGTCTTCGTCTCGCTGAAGGAGCAGGTACACAAGCCCGAGGAGATGAAGCAGGAGAGCTACGACCGCACGCTGCGGGCGCGCGCGTTTGACGTGGCGCGCTACCTGCTCCCCCTCGCGACGAATACCTCGCTGGGGCAGATCGTGAATGCACGCACGCTGGAGACGCAGATTTCGCGGCTGCTCTCGAGCCCGGTGGCCGAAGTGCGGCAGCTCGGCGAGAAGCTGCAGGCGGCTGCTTCCGGGGCGGCGTGGAATGTGAATGGCGAGGACCTGGCAGCGCTGCAGCGGGAGATTACCGCTCTGGATCCGGCGCTGGGCGAACGGGCGGCGACCCTGCTGACCCGCGAGGTAAAGACCGCACCAACACTGGTGAAGTACGCAGCGCCCAACGACTACCAGATGCGCGCCCGAGCCGAACTGGCCCAGGCAGCGGCGCAACTGCTGCGGAGTGAGCCGATCGACGATGCGCCGCTGGTGGACCTGGTCGACGACGTGGAGTCGCTGGAAGTGGAACTGGCGACGACGCTGCTCTATGGGCAGTGCCATTATCCGTACCGGCAGATTCACCGGCATGTGGCTGCGCTGAGTGAGGCGCGACGCGAGGAGATCATCGACCTGGGCGTCCGGGATCGCGGCCGCCACGATGAGCTGCTGCGGGAGTTTGCCTCAGGCCAGGCTCTCCGATTCGACATTCTGATGGATATTGGCGGCTTTCGCGACATGCACCGGCACCGCCGCTGCGTGCAGGTGCTGCAGACCTTCACGGGCGAGCACGGTTATGCGATTCCCGAGGGCGTGCCCGAGGCCGGAGTACAACCACTCTATGAGCAGGCGGTGCGCGCTGCTCATGCGGCCTATCTGGCCATTGCCTCCGGACCGGGACCGGAGGCTTCGGCTTCAGCGCAATATGTCCTGCCGCTGGGGACGAGGAATCGCGCGCTGTTCAAAATGGATTTCGCCGAGGCGCTGTATATCTCCGAGCTGCGATCCGCGCCGCAGGGACACTTTTCCTATCGCCGGGTGGCTTGGGAGATGTATCTCGCTGTGAAAAGACGTCATCCCGCGTTAGCGAAATACTTTCGTGCAACGGATTTTGACGAGCCGATCGATCTGCTGAAGCGGTAAGCGGTCTTGTGCGGGCATCAGGAACCAAAGTGACGCCTCACGGGCCCGGGCTGGCGGTAGAATGCCCATTTGGTCGTTGTGTTCGACCAGAGGGCCGCTGCCGTGCTTAAGAAGAGACTGTTTTTCGCCGCGAATGCTTTCGCTGCTGCATTCCTCATGACTCAGATACCTGCAACTGCTCAGACCGCGGCCTTCGGGCCAGAGAACCCCTTCTATGCGCCGAGTTCGCTGCCGTTCCACGCGCCTCTGTTCAATCGCATACGGGATTCGGACTATCAGCCGGCGATCGAGGCCGGCATGGCTCAACAGGAGAAGGAAATCCTGGCGATTGCCGACAATCCGGCGCCGCCCACCTTCGAGAACACCTTTGTCGCGATGGAGAAGTCCGGGCAGTTGCTCCAGCGCGCGCAGGCAGCCTTCAATTGTGTTACCGGAGCGAATACGGATCCTTACCTGCAGAACGCGCAGCGGGAGCTGGCTCCGAAACAGGCTGCACATTACGACTCGATTTATCTGAATACGAAGCTCTTCGCACGCGTAAAGACAATCTATGACCAGCGCGAGAACCTGCATCTGGACCCAGAGAGCCAGCGGCTGGTGAAGATCGTCTATGACGAATTCGTGCATGCAGGCGCGGCTCTCAGCGATGCCGACAAGGACAAGCTGAAGAAGCTGAACGAGGAGGCTTCAAAGCTGGAGGATGAATTCACCCGGGGCCTTCTGCAGGCGACGAAGAACGCCGCGTATACAACGACGGATCGGGCGGCATTGGCCGGCCTGAGCGGAGCGCAGATTGCGGCCGCAGAACAGGCCGCTGCAGGGCGGAAGGTGGAAGGATATGTCATCCCCCTGCAGAACACGACGCAGCAGCCGGACCTGACCGAGTTGACGAACCGCGGTACGCGCGAGGCGCTGTTTCATGACAGCTGGACGCGTGCGGAGCGGCCCGGTGACGACCTCCGCCCGGTGGTGGCGCGGCTGGCGCAGCTGCGGGCCCAGAAAGCGAAGTTGCTGGGCTTCCCCAACTATGCGGCCTGGGTGCTCCAGGACCAGATGGCGAAGACACCGGCTGCGGTTCTGCACTTCCTGAATGAGCTGATACCTCC
>JBAUZR010000556.1:0-2801 GCA_049585375.1 Acidobacteriaceae bacterium | reverse complement strand
TTGATAAAGAGAGGTGCCTTCTTCACTCACTTCCTCGTAAAGGAAGATGGCAGGCGCCGGATATTGGAGCAGAACAGTGTCGATGAAGTCGTCCTTATAGGACTGGTTCCAAACGCTCCTCCGCTGGTAAGGAGGATCGAGGTTCAGAAGATTCCGTTTATATAGATCCGAAAACCAAGAAATCGTCTGAAAATTCTGGCGCCGCGATGCTGTCGGCACGGACCGCCTCCGCTGTTTCAGAGTATCGTTCGCTATAACACTCTAAGCCATGACCTGCCGAAAGACTCAATTTTCCGCTGCACTATTCCAAATCGTCGTCCGTCCCAGCGGCCACCGGCACTCCGCCTTGCCGCTTCATCAGCAGGTAGCCACGGATGAAGGGGTCGAGGTAGCCGTCTAACACCTTGTCGACGTCGCCGACTTCTACCTTTGTCCGGTGGTCCTTGGCGATGCGGTACGGTTGCAGCACGTAGCTGCGGATCTGGGAGCCGAAGTTGATTTCTAACTTCGAGTCCTCGATTTTGCGGGTGGCGGCGTGCTTCTTTTCGAGCTCGTACTCATACAGCCTGGACCGCAGCATCTTCATCGCCTTCTCGCGGTTCTTGTGCTGGGAGCGCTCGTTCTGGCACTGCACCACGATGCCGGTGGGAATGTGCGTGATGCGGACGGCGGAGTCCGTGGTGTTGACGTGCTGGCCGCCTTTGCCGCCTGAGCGGTAGGTGTCGGTGCGGATCTGGTCGGGCTTGATGTCGATCTCGATCGAGTCATCGATCTCGGGCGAGACGTAGACGGAGGCGAAGCTGGTGTGGCGGCGCTTGGCCTGGTCGAAGGGGGAGATGCGGACGAGGCGGTGGACGCCGGTTTCTCCGCTGAGGAGGCCGAAGGCGTTCTCGCCGGTGATGGTGAAGGTGGCGGATTTGATGCCGGCCTCTTCGCCGTCCTGATAGTCGTTCATTTCAGTTTTGAAGCCCTGCTGCTCGGCCCAGCGGAGATACATGCGGAGGAGCATCTCGGCCCAGTCCTGGGACTCGGTGCCGCCGGCGCCGGGGTGGACGGTGACGATGGCGTTGAGGGGGTCGGTTTCGCCGGAGAGCATGGTGCGGGCTTCCATCTGCTCGGCGATGTCGGAGAGGGCTTTGATTTCTTTGTCCAGATCGACGAGGATCGCGGCGACTTCCTGGTCCGCTTCGGATTTGGCGTCGCCGGCCAGCTCAAAGTAGGCGTCGATGTCGCCGGTGCGGCGCTCGAGCTCGGCGTCGTCGGCGAGCTGGGTGTCGATGCGCTTCTTGTCGCGCATGAGCGGCTGGGACTGGGCGGGATTGGCCCAGACGGAGGGGTCGGAGAGCTTTTGTTCGAGGGCAGCTAACTGGGTGCGGAGGCGGGGGGCGTCAAAGATACTCCCGTAAGCCGCGGACTTTTTCGCGGACGGGAGCGTAGGCGAACTCGAGATCGGAAAGCATTCTTAAAGTTTAGCGTACAGCGGATAGCGGACAGCGGACCTTGGATAGCGGACAGCGGATAGCGGACAGCGGACAGGAAGACCACGGGCCACAGGCCACAGGCCACAGGGCACGGGCCACGGGAAAGGCAGGGATCAGGGATTTGCGATTGGGCGGCGAAGGAGGCTGGTTCCGAGGGCAGCGAGGCTGAGGATCACGCAGAGCCAGGCGAAGAGGTCGCCGTGGCGGGTGTAGAAGGTGAGGTCGGAGCGGTATCCGTAGCGGGCGGCGAGCGCGGTGAGGGTGTGGCGGGGAACGGAGAGGGTGACGCGGCCGCTGGGGTCGATGACGGTGGTGACGCCGGAGTTGGTGTCGAGCACGAGCCAGCGGTGGTTTTCGATGGCGCGCATGCGGGTCATGTTCATGTGCTGCCATGGGGCGGAGGTGTCGCCGTACCAGCCGTCGTCAGAGATGTTGACGAGGACCTGGGCGCCGTTGAGGGCGAAGTGGCGGACCTCGTCGGCGAAGACGGATTCGTAACAGATGAAGAGACCGAAGGTGTGGCCGTTCGCATGAAATACGGAGCGGGTGGTGCCGCGCTGGAGATCTTCAAGCTGATGGGTGAGCTTGGGGGCGAAGAAGAAGAGCTGGCGGTAGGGGATGTATTCGCCGAAGGGGACGAGGTGGATCTTGTCGTAGCGTCCCTGGAGGGAGCCGTCGGGGTTCACGAAGACGCCGGAATTGTAGAAGCCCTGGGGGTCGTGGCCGAGCATGCCGGCGATGACGGGGGCATGGGCGGCGGTGGCGAGGGTCTGCATGGCGGCGAGGGTGCGGGGCTGGTCGCTCTGGAACCAGGATGCGGTTTCAGGCCAGAGGACGACGCCGGGGGGCGGGGTGTTCTGGGCGCATTCGGCAGGCAGCGAGGGCGGATGGGCGAGGGTGGGCAGGCCGGTAAAGGCAGGGGTGCAGGTGCGGGCGTCCTGCTGGAGGAGCCAGGAGAGCTGGCCGTTCCATTGAAGGCCGGGCCAGGTGGTGGCGTCTTCGGCAGCGACGTTGATGTTGGGCTGCAGGAGAACGGCGTAGGCCGAGGTGGGTGAGGCGGGGGCGGCAACGAAGGATCCGGGCTGGAGGATGGCGACGAGGAGGATGGCGGAGACAGCAAAGATGAGGCGGGTGCGGGCGGCGGTGAGGATGGCTCCTACGAAAAGGATGTTGGCGGCGAGGAGGACGAAGGAGAGGCCGTAGACGCCGGTCCACGGAGCGAGGTGGGTGAGGAAGAGGTTGTCGACCTGGGCGTAGCCGAGCTGATCCCAGGGTACGGAGGTGATGCGGGCGGCGGCCAGCTCGAGGGCGGTCCAGAGG
>JBAUZR010000555.1:0-15372 GCA_049585375.1 Acidobacteriaceae bacterium | reverse complement strand
TCGACACGCACATCAATGTGGACACCGAAGAGGCGCGCGTGAAGCTGGGCCGCCCGCTGGCTGTGATCGAAGGTCCGCTGATGGCGGGTATGAGCGTGGTGGGCGATCTGTTTGGTGCGGGCAAGATGTTTCTGCCGCAGGTGGTGAAATCGGCGCGCGTGATGAAGAAGGCCGTCGCGTACCTGACGCCCTACATGGAGGCGGAGAAGGCCGCGCTTGCGGCTGCCGGGCACGAGGTGAGGGCGCAGGGGAAGATTCTGCTGGCCACGGTGAAGGGCGATGTGCACGATATCGGCAAGAACATCGTGGGCGTGGTGCTGGCCTGCAATAACTATGAAGTGATTGACATGGGCGTGATGGTCCCGGCGGAGAGGATTCTGGAGCGGGCGCGCGCTGAAGGCGCCGATCTGATTGGGCTGAGCGGCCTGATTACGCCTTCGCTGGACGAGATGGTGCATGTGGCTCGAGAGATGGAGCGGTTGGATTTCAAGGTTCCGCTGCTGATTGGCGGGGCGACCACGAGCCGCGCGCACACGGCGATCCGCATTGCTCCGCATTACAGCGAGCCGGTGGTGCATGTGGTCGACGCGAGCCGGGCGGTTCCGGTGGCCACCAGCCTGTTGAGCGAGGAGAACAAGGCCGGCTTCGTGACTCAGCTGCGTGTGGAGTACGCGGCTGCCAGGAAGGCTCACGCCGCGCCGCGACAGGCGACGGTTCCGCTGGCAGAAGCGCGGGCCCGGCGGACGCCGATTGAGTGGCGCGCCGCGGATGTTGCGGTTCCGTCGTTCACGGGCGTGCGCGTGCTCGACGATGTTTCACTGGCCGAGCTGCGGGAGTATATCGACTGGAGCCCGCTCTTCCATGCCTGGGAGATGAAGGGAATTTATCCGCGGATTCTCGATGACGAACGCCAGGGCGCGGAGGCGCGGCAGCTTTTTGCCGATGCGAATGCGCTGCTGGAGAAGATCATTGACGGGAAGCTGCTGACCGCGCGGGGCGTGTATGGGTTTTTCCAGGCGAACGCAGTTGGCGACGATGTCCATCTGTACAGCGATGCGTCGCGGGCGAGGGTTCTGGATCGGCTGCATTTCCTGCGGCAGCAGGCGAATCGCGAAGGGAGCGAGCCCTGCCGGTCGCTGGCGGACTTTATCGCTCCGAAGGAAACGGGGCTGCCCGACACGATAGGCGCCTTTGCGGTGACCAGCGGGATCGGACTGCCGGAGATGGTCGAGCGCTTCAAAATTGAGCACGACGACTACAGCGCGATTATGGCGGAGGCTCTGGCGGATCGGCTGGCGGAGGCTTTCGCCGAGTATCTGCACCAGCGCGCGCGCCGGGACTGGGGCTATGGCTGCTCGGAGAATCTGCGGCCCGCGGAGTTGATTGGGGAGAAGTATCGCGGCATTCGGCCGGCGCCGGGGTATCCGGCCTGTCCCGACCACACGGAGAAGGCGACGCTGTGGCGGCTGCTGGAGGTTGAGCGGAATACCGGCATCCGGCTCACGGAGTCATTTGCGATGTGGCCGGGGTCGAGCGTGAGCGGGCTGTATTTCGCGCATCCGGAGTCGCGCTACTTTGCGGTGGGGAAGATCGACCGCGAACAGGTAGCCGATTATGCCGAGCGCAAAGGGATGAGCCTCAGTGAAGTGGAGCGGTGGCTCGGGCCGAATCTCAACTACGAAACCGGTCGCTGAGTGGAGAACTAGCCGGCTTTTTTCAAGGTGGCGGGCTTCTTTGCTTTTTTCGCGGGCGAGGGAGCGTCGGATTTCGCCAGCGATTCGCGCATCGGCTTCTCGTGCAGGAGCAATTCCACCGCGCGCATCTGGGTGTTTTCGTAGAACCAGCGCTGGACGGCGTTTTCCTCGAGCAGATTCAGCAGGCCGAGGATGCACATACCCTGGTGGTGCGCCATCCATTCGCGGACGACTTCGGGCTGTTTGCCGGTGAAGTCGATGGCTTCGTAGAAGCCGTAGGCTCCGGTCCAGCCCTCGGACGCCATGCGCCGCAGGTTCTGGATCGACGCGGTCGGTTCGACGTTCAGCGCGAGGAAGGTGGAGTAGGGCGAAACGACGGGTCCGGCGGTGGCGTCCCATTTGAGCGCGATCTGGGGAATTCCGAAGGCCTGATAGTGGTAGTGGCCCTGATCGGTTTTCGCCGCGTAGCCTGATTCCGAAATGCCCCACGGGATGTTCTGTTCTTTGGCATAGGCCCGCTGGATGGCCACCGCGCCGGAGATTGAGTTGGACAGCAGGGTGTCGGGGTAGCTGCGCATCCACAGAGCCGGCATCAGGTACTCGAACATCGTGCCGGTCCAGGAGAGCAACACCGAGTGGCCATAGGCCTGGGTATGCACGCGCGACATCTTGAACCAGCCCTGCTGGGAGAGCTCGCCGCGGGCAACGGCAATGTAGGTAGCGATGCGGGCCTCCGAGGCGAGCATGTCATAGCAGGCCCAGTGAATCTTGCCTGTCGAGAATTCGTAGCCAATCGAGAGCAACAGGCGATCTTTGTTGACCATGAAGGCGAAGTCGGTATTGTCGGCCAGGCGTCCCGCTTCTGCGGAGACGGTGTGGATGTTGGCCACGAGCCTGGTGAGCCGTTCTCTCGCGCGGGCGAGGTCGAGCCGCAGGTTCTCGATCACGGCAGCCTCCTCCGCGGATTCCGGCATGCGGCGCGGAAGGGCGAGCCGCTGCTCCAGGGCGGCTACAAACGCCGGGCTTTCTTCCAGAGTCGGCAACGTCGGCAGGCCTCCGCCGGCAGCGGGCACCGGGACAACCGCATGGAGGGCAGTCTCGCCGGCCGGCTTCTCGAAGAGGAGCCCTTCGAGTGAAGCGTATTCCGGTTTCAGCCAGGGCAGGTAGTCGTTCACCAGCGTGGTGATTCTCTCGATGCGCGCCTTCGTTTCATTGGTCCACCACAGCGCCTCGTCCAGAGAGGGGTCGGTGTAAGGCGGCAAACCAGCAAATGCCGCCTGCGTTTCCTGCGAAAGCACCCATGGCAGCCATGCCGGTGAATCGACGCTGTCCGCCGGAGCCTTTCGCGCGGCAATCGGCTGCGGCAGGTCGCGAAGTGTCTGCAGCAGGCGCAGGTGGGTATCCAGCCCGGCAAACAAGCGCGACCCCAGCAGCGGGCGCTTCAGGAGTTCCAGCGTGCCGGTCTTCACGGTATAGAGCGAAGCGACGAAGTTGCCGCTGTCGACAGAGGAGACGGTGATCGGCCGCAGCGGCTCCAGGGTGTCGGTGGTGTACCAGTTGTAGAGATGTCCCCTGTACAGCGGCAGGCGGCCCATGGTCGCGTAGCTGCGCTGCATCAGCTCGGCGTATTCCGGCACGGTGAGAAATCCGAATTCGCACGCGGCCTGCCGAGCGTTGAACAGCAGTCCGAGGTTGGTGGGGGAGACGCGGGCGGCTTCGAAGAGCCCGTCTTCCTCCACATTGTCCGGGATGAGGTAATTGTGGCGCGCTCCGCCGAACTCGAAGAAGAAGCGCCAGACGCGCAGCGCGTGTTCGCGCAGGAAGAGGTGGTCTTCGCGGCCCAGTTGCTGACGGGGCTCGCGGGGAGGCTTGTTGAGCCAGGCGGTAACGTCGCGCTCAAAGCCCCAAAGAACGAGAATCGGCGCAGCCGGGATCAGCGCAATAGGATGGAAGAGGGCGAGAACCAGCGCGATGATGGCGGAGACGATGGGCGTGAGAGTGAGATAGCGATCGACAGTGGAGATGCGTCTCTGCGAGGCCTCGGCTTCGGCCGCGGTCTCCCATTCGAGCAGGCGCTGGCCGGTGACCATGCGCCGGACCGAGGAGCGCACAATGGCATCGATGGCCATCATGGTCTGATGGGGCAGGAAGGTCAGGGTCAGCAGCGTGGTGATCAGGGCCTGGTGGAATCCCGTCAGAACATCCTGCACCGCTCCTTCCTGTTCCTGGAACATGGCCCGTCCGAGCCCGAAGATGAGCTGGATAAAGACCGGCACAAACAGCAGGAAGAGGGTGACCATCGTCCAGTAGAGCGGTCCGCCGGGCAGACCCAGCCAACCGGCCACCAGCAGGATCATGGTGGCGGGTTCCACCAGAGAGCGCCGGAGGTTGTCGAGAATTTTCCAGCGGGAGATGGTCGAAATGGGATTGCGGACCAATTTACCGGACTCGTCGGGAACGCGGCCGAAGAGCCACTGAGCAATCTGCCAGTCACCGCGCACCCAGCGATGCTTGCGGCGGGTATAGGCGCTGTAGTGCGACGGGTAATCGTCAATCACCTCGACGTCGGTGGCCAGGCCGGCACGCGCATACGCGCCTTCAATCAGGTCATGGCTGAGCAGGGAATTGCGGGGGAAGCGCTTCTCCAGCACGGCGTGCAGGGTCGCGACCTCGTAGATGCCTTTGCCGGTGAAGCTGCCCTCGCCGTAGAGGTCCTGGTAGACGTCGGAGATGGCCCGAGTATAGATATCGAAACCCGTCTGCCCGGAGTAGATATTGGCCATGCGCGACCGAGATGCCGAGTGCACACTGACCCCGACGCGCGGTTGCAGGATTCCATAACCGTCGGTGACGATGCGCCGGACGGGATCGATGACGGCGCGATTGAGGGGATGGGTCATTGCGCCGACCAGCGCATGGGCCGAGCCGCGCGGCAGTTGCGTGTCGGAGTCGAGAGTAATGATGTAGCGCACGCGCTGCAGCACGCTGGTGTCGCCTGCCTTGACCGGAAAGGCGTCGAACTGGCCCACCAGCAGCTTATTCAGGTCAAGCAGCTTGCCCCGTTTACGCTCCCAGCCCATCCACACGCCCTGGCGCGCGTTAAAGATGCGGTGCCGGTGCAGCAGCAGGAAGTGTCCATACTTGCGCTGGCTTTGATAGCGCGCGTTGAGATCGTTGATGAGCCGAACCGCCAGATCCACCATGGGATCGGTGTCGTTCTCGCGGGGGCGGGCCACGGAGTCGGGCAGATCGGTCAGCAGCGCGAAGTGCAGGTTGGGATCGGGATTGGCGAGGCAGCGAATCTCCAGTTCCTCGACCAGTTCGCGAACCTGCGCCTCGTTCAGCAGCAGCGTGGGGATTACGACCATCGTGCTGAATTCGGGGGGAATTCCATCGGTCAGGTCGAGCCGGGGCAAGGGCAGCGGCCGATAGAGCGACGTGATGGTGTTGTTCACCAGGTCGACGGCGCCCTGGGTGACGGGAATGAGAAGCATCAGAAAGGCGACGGTGAGGCCGCCAAAGATCGAATAATTCGGGATGAGGGGCAGCAGAATGGCGGCAATCAGGATGACGGTGAGGACCTCGATGCCGCCAATGAAGAAGTCGTCGGCGTGGTGGCGCAGGCCGGTACGGATGCGGTCGATGAATCGGGGATGGTAGCCGATCTGGCCCTTCAGATCCTCGAATCCCTTGTCCACCAGGTAATAGCCCACATGAGAGCGCCGCAGATAGATGCGAGGATCGGCGATGGCCTGCTGCTGCGCGGCTTTGGCCATGTCGATCGCAGCACGCGCGACTTCAGTCTCCGAGCAGTCAGCGTAGCGTGCGATCCGCGCCACCTGTTTGCGGTAGACCTCGCGGCTGTCAAAATCCATTTTTGGATAGGCACCGGCCGGATCTTCGCGCAGGACCGCGTCAAAGATGACCAGCGGCTCCATGACGAAGAACCAGTCCACGAAGGCAATTTCGCGCAGGGACTGGATACGGGTGGTGAGGAGCTGCGCGAAAGCCGGATCGCCCGCTTCGCCCTGGAAGACCGGCGTGCCATTTTCAAACGAGAGCGCCTTCAGGCGGTCGGCAGCCTGTTCGAGGATCAGCTCGAGGAGCCGGAAGCGGAGCATGACCGGCAGCACCCACAGTTCCTCCAGCAGCAGGGCTTCCGGTTTCTGTAATTCGGCCAGGTAGATGCGGAGGGCATCGGCATTCCACACCGAACCGGCTGCGGCCAGATAAACGTTGGCGACAGTCGCCGTGCGGGGTTCGGCCTGATGATCGTCAGTGACGGCAAACGGAAGCCGGCGCAGTTTGCGGCGCACCGTGCGCAGTTCGGCGAGGGCGGAGCGGATCAGGCGCGGGTTCTCGCGGATTTCCAGCAGCGGCTCAGGTCCGGGCCAGCCGGTGGTTGGCAGCTGATCGAGGCCGGCCGACAGCGAATCGAGGTGCCGGGTGGCGGCGTCCATGCGAGCCGCGAAGGCATCCATATCCTGGGGCTGGCGGACAGTCCTCCAGAGATGCCGGTCTTCGCGGGCGGCGGCGCGGAGCTGATCCGGCACAAGGCCGGCCTCCCGCAGTCGCTGTTCGTTAATCATTGTCACCTGTCCCGTCAATGCCCACCTCGTCAGCGATAGCTGGCCGCCTGCATTTCAAACATTTCCGCATAGCGTCCGCCCAGCGCCATCAGTTGCTGATGCGTTCCTTCCTCTACCAGATGGCCCCCCGCCAGAACGACGATGCGATCGGCCATCCTTACGGTGGAAAAGCGATGCGAGATGAGCAAGGCCATCTTACCGGCAGTCAGCTCGGCAAATCGCTCAAAGACCTCCAACTCACTTTTTGCATCCAGAGCCGCGGTGGGCTCGTCGAGGATCAGGAGCTGGGCATCGCGCAGATAGGCGCGGGCCAGAGCGATCCTCTGCCACTCGCCGCCGGAGAGATCGACGCCGCTCACGAAGCGCCGGCCCAGCATCTGGTCGTAGCCGCCGGCCAGCTTCTTCACCACTTCGGCAGCCAGGCTCTTCTGCGCCGCGGACTCGATTTCTGCTTCGGTGTGCGGCACCTCGACGTGCCCGACGCCGATGTTTTCCTTCACGGTCATCTCATAGCGCATGAAATCCTGGAAGATGACGCCCATCTCGCGATGAAGGTCCTCGATCGAGTAATCGCGCAGATCGACGCCGTCGAGCAGGATCTGGCCTTCGGTTGGGTCGTAAAGGCGCGTGATCAGCTTGACGACGGTGGTCTTGCCCTGGCCGTTTTCACCGATCAGGGCGATGCGCTGGCCCGGCTCGATGGTGAAGTTGAAGTCCTTGAGCACGCGGCGCTCGGTTCCGGGATAGGCGAAGGACACATTGCGGAATTCGAAGCCGCGGCGGATGGGCCGGGGCGCGGGCAGGGCGTTGGGTTTGGAGCGCACCGTCGGCTCGATCTCGAAGAAAGCGATCAGATCGGTGAGGAACAGGGCCTGATCCGCGATGCCGGAGGCAATCGAGAACACCTGCTGGAGGCTGGAACTGGACTGCTGAATGGCGATCGTGATCAGCGAGAACTGGGCGATGTCGTATTTGCCGTGGACCGCTTCAAAGATCGCGTACACATAGCCGCCGTAGTAGCCGCAGGTCCCCAGCAGCGAAAGGAGGCCACCCCAGAGCAGCTTGCGGCGCGACAGAGCGACGTTCTCGTCGTAGATCTGTTCGGAGAGCGCGCTGAAGCGGTTGGTCAGGTAATCGCTCAGGTTAAAGAGCTTCAGTTCTTTGGCGGCTTCTTTGCTGCCGCCTACCAGGCGCAGGTAATCCATGATGCGCTTGATGGGGGTCTGCCGGAAATTCTTGGCGTAGCCGAGGAAAGCGAAGTGCGTCTCAGCGACGAAAGACGGTGCCACGCCCAGGATCAGCAGGAAAAGCAGGATCGGTGAATACCAGACCAGCTGAATCGACCAGACGATCGTCGTAATGGTTTGCTGAAAGAGGCGGCCCATCTGCTGGATCATGGCCAGACGGTCGGTCGCCTGGACCCGAGCCCGTTCCAGGCGGTCGTAGAAGTCCGGATCCTCGTAGGTGGTCAGGTCAAGACGCGCCGCCTGGCGCATCACGCGGACGCTCACATAATGGGTATAGCGATCGGAGAGCAGGGAATCGGTATAGTCGATGGCTCGGGAGAGGGCTCCGGTGATGAGAGCAAAGGCGACCTCCGAAACCACAATCCACCAGAAGTGAGTGGGCAGAGGCTGGTGATCGATGGCGTTCTTGACGCCGCCGATGATCAGGGAGGCTGCCTTGCCGATAGCCCAGGGCATAAAGGCGACAAGCAGGCGAAGGATCAGACCCCAGGTGACGACCGCGGGTCCGGACTCCCAAAGAATCTTCAGGACCGGCGGGACATTGCGAAGGGCTCGGATCCGATCCCCCCATGCGTTTTGAGAACCTGACTGATCTTTGCCGCTCATGGATTCACAGAGGGGATTGCCCCGGTAATACGCCGGATCAGAGACTCACGCCGGTGCTGCGCCAGGGTAGTGGCTTGGATGCAGCCGCGCGGGGCGTAAGTTGTTACCGCTTCGTCCGATAGTACGCTGGGGGGCCTCCTGGCCGGATCAGAAAAGCGCGGGCGCGGGACTCGGCTCGGGGCGGGGGCGCCGCAGCCTCGCTTCCCGGAGCCGGCAGGGGCTGCCGATTGCGTCCAAACCAGGGGCTCGCTCGTCTTTTAGACATCACCGAGGGCTTTCGACGTATTCTCCCGGATCGCCGCCATGAAAGGTAAACAGGGGTGTGTGTTTTCTGCATGAATGTTGACCTTAGGCGGCTATCGCCGGTGATAAACTCCAGATTTGACGCGATTTTCGCCGTCATCGCTTCCAACCGCGACGGCGATACTCCTCCGAGCTTTCCATACTGAACCAGGTGAACGATAGAACCGCAGATGACTTCTGAACCTTCCGCATCCATTGCCCCGCCGGATCATCAGCTGCCCTCGTCGACGACGGCGCCTCCTCCTCGCAAGCGGCGCCATCGCTGGATCTGGGGCGTTGTCCTGATTGCTTTTGGGCTCCTGTTTTACTGGGTCATCACCGAGCACCAGAAGAGCCAGCAGGAAGTGATGGGGCGCGGGCGGCACGCGGGCCAGGGAACCGTTCCTGTAGTTCCGGCAACGGCGAAAACCGGCAGCCTGGGAATTTATCTCAGTTCAATCGGAACGGTAACCCCGGTCTACACGGATTCGATGACCGCCCAGGTGACGGGCCTGATCACGGAAGTGCATTATCGCGAGGGACAGACGGTTCGCAAGGGCGATCCGCTGATCGATATCGACCCGCGTCCCTATGCCGCCACACTGGCGCAGGCGCAGGGCCTTCTCGAGCGGGATCAGAACCTGCTGGCCGAGGCACGGATGGATCTGGCCCGGTATCAGACTGCGTGGGCTAAAAATGCGATTCCGCGCCAGACCCTCGAAGATCAGGAAAAGCTGGTCCTTCAGGATGAGGGCACAGTCAAGAACGATGAGGGCACGGTGCAGTACGACCAGGTGCAGCTTGGCTACTGCCACATCGTCTCACCGATTACGGGGCGGGTGGGTCTGCGCCTGGTCGATCCGGGCAACCTCGTCACGGCGAATTCCGGGACCACGCTGGTGGTGGTCACCCAGATGCAGCCCATCACCGTGATCTTCACGATCCCTGAGGACAGTCTGGAGCAGGTTCTGGGGCCGCTGCGCAAGGGCACGAAGATGCCGGTGGAGGCGTGGGACCGCTCCAATGCGAACCAGCTGGGGACCGGCCGGCTGCTGACCGTCGATAACCTGATCGATACGACTACCGGCACGGTGAAGCTGCGCGCCGAGTTCGCCAACAGCAACGGGGTCCTGTTCCCGAATCAGTTCGTGAATGCGCGGCTGCTGGTGAACACGCTGCAAAATCAGATTCTGTTGCCCTCGTCGGCGATCCAGCACAACGGCGACACGGCCTTTGTTTATGTGATCGAGAAGGGCCCGGGCACTCTGGCCGCAACGACTCCCGGCACTGGGGCGCCGCAGAGCACTGCGACGAGTGAGCGCACCAGCCCGGCCGCAGCGCCAAAGAGCGGTGGCGCTGCGCAAAAGTCCGGCAGCCCGAGCAGCGCGGGGGCCAATGGAGGCAAAGAGCAGTATCACGTGGTGATGCGCACCGTGAAAACCGGGGCCAGCGACAGCACCATGACCGCCGTGCAGGGTATCAAGCCCGGGGAGATGGTGGCCGACAGCAGCTTTGAGAAGCTGCTGGACGGCTCTTCCGTGACGATTTCGAAAGTTGGACTGCCGGTGATGCAGACCAGCATCTCCGGTGAGAGCAACGCCCCGTGAGTCCGTCTCGTCCGTTCATTCTGCGGCCGGTAGCGACCTCGCTGCTGATGGCCGCCATCCTGCTGGTGGGCATAGTCGCCTTCACGCAGCTGCCGATTTCGGCGTTGCCGGAGGTGGATTATCCCACCATTCAGGTACTGACGTTCTATCCGGGTGCGAGCCCGGATGTGACCGCGACGACGATCACGGCCCCGCTGGAGCGGCAGTTCGGCGAGATGCAGGGGCTGAGCCAGATGACATCGACCAGCTCCGGGGGCGCCTCGGTCATCGTGCTGCAGTTCAGTCTGTCGATGTCCATCGACGTGGCCGAGGAGGAAGTCCAGGCCGCCATCAACTCGGGTGGTTCCTTCCTGCCCTCCGACCTGCCGACGCCCCCCGTTTACAGCAAGACCAATCCCGCCGATGCTCCGGTACTGACTCTCGGAATTACCTCCGACACGCTGCCTCTCTCGCAGGTGGAAGACCTGATCGACACGCGGCTCGCTCCAAAGATATCTCAGCTGGCAGGCGTGGGTTTGGTTAGCATCAGCGGCGGCGAAAAGCCGGCGGTCCGCATTCAGGCGAACCCGGTTGCGCTCTCCTCTTACGGGCTGAACATGGAGGATCTGCGCACGGCTCTGACGGATGCGAGTACGAACTCCGCCAAGGGCAACTTCGACGGTCCGCGGCAGGATTATCAGATCGATTCCAACGATCAGATCACCGAGGCCAATCAATATAAAGATGTGGTGGTCGCGTACCGGAACGGCGCGCCGGTCTTCGTAAAGGACGTTGCCAACGTCATCAACGGAGTTGAGAACACCAAAGAGGCCGCGTGGATGAACAAGACGCCGGCCATCATTCTCAACATCCAGAGGCAGCCGGGCGCCAACACCATCACGGTGGTCCGCAGTATCCAGAAGATTCTGCCTCAGCTCGAATCGAATCTTCCCGTGGCGATTCATATCCAGACGCTGACGGATATGACCACCAGCATCCAGGCTTCCGTCGACGACGTCGAGTTCGAGCTGATGCTGACCATTGGCCTGGTGGTGCTGGTCATCTTTCTGTTCCTGCGCAGTCTCTACGCCACCATCATCCCCAGTGTCGCGGTGCCTCTGTCGCTGGTGGGCACGTTTGCCGCGATGTATGCGCTGGGCTACAGCCTCGACAACCTTTCGCTCATGGCGCTCACCATCTCTACCGGGTTCGTGGTGGACGACGCCATCGTCATGATCGAGAACATCTCGCGCTATCTGGAAGAAGGCATGTCGCCGATCCAGGCGGCGCTCACCGGGGCCAGCCAGATCGGTTTCACGATCATCTCGCTGACCGTCTCCCTGATCGCGGTGCTCATCCCGCTGCTGTTTATGGGCGACGTGGTCGGCCGTCTGTTCCGCGAGTTTGCGGTGACCCTGGCGGTGACGATTGTGATCTCCGCGGTCGTCTCGCTCACGCTCACGCCGATGATGTGCTCGCGCATCCTGCGCCACAATCCGGAAGAACAGCAAACGCGGTTTTATCGCGCGTCCGAGCACGTCTTCAACCGCATGATCGATTTTTACGGGCGGACGCTGCGCGTGGTGCTCCGCTACCAGGGTCTGACGCTGCTGATCGCGCTGGGCACACTGGTCCTCACTGTCTTCCTGTACATCGTCATCCCCAAAGGGTTTTTCCCGGTTCAGGACACCGGGGTGATCCAGGGTATTTCACAGGCGCCGGAAGCCATTTCGTTCAGCGCCATGGAAGCCAAACAGCAGCAGCTGACCAACGTCATCCTGCAGGATCCGGCCGTCGAGAGCCTGTCCTCGTTTATCGGCGTGGACGGCATCAACACCACTCTGAACAGCGGACGCATTTCCATTAACCTGAAGCCGCTCAACCAGCGCGATATGAGCGCCTCGGACGTGATCCGCCGGCTGCAGAGAAAGCTGGGCCACATTTCCGGAATTCAGCTGTACATGCAGCCGGTGCAGGACATCACCGTCGATGACCGCGTAAGCCGCACCCAGTATCAGTACACGCTGGAGGACCCCGACGTAAACGAGCTCAACACCTGGACGAATCGTTTCGTCACTCAGCTGAAAAAGCTTCCGGATCTGGAGGACGTGGCCACGGATCAGCAGACGGGCGGCCGCGCGGTCTCTCTGATGATCGACCGCGTGACGGCATCGCGGCTGGGCATCGCGCCGACGACCATCGACAACACGCTGTACGACTCCTACGGCCAGCGCGAGATCAACACGCTCTACACGCAGCTGAACCAATACCATGTGGTGCTGGAAACGGCGCCCCAGTGGCAGCAGAACCCGGCGAATCTTGGAGACCTCTACATCCAGTCCAGCGCTTCGTCCGGCGCGACCGGTGCGGCGGCGGCAACCAACTTCTCCTCTTCGGCCTCCGCCTCCGCCGGCTCCAATGCGCTGACAACCGGCGTGAGGTATACGCCCTCAGCGAACGTGGCGGCTGCGGCCGCCCAGGTGCTGGCGCCCACCAGCGCGGCCCAGGGCAATTCCTCCGCGAATGGCGGCACGATTGCCGGAACCACGCCCAACACAACCACGGCGGCGACAGCCGCGAACGCCGTACCGCTTAGCGCTTTTACCCATGCATCCGAGACGACAGAGGCGCTCTCCATCAACCACCAGGGACAATTCCCGTCGGTCACCGTCTCCTTTAATCTTGCGCCAAATGCGTCGCTGGGGACCGCGATCACCGATATCGACAAGACCGCTGCCAATCTTCATTTCCCTGCCAGTCTGCAGGCGGATTTTCAGGGCACCGCGGCCGCCTTCCGCAACTCGCTCTCCAATGAGGCTCTGCTGATCCTGGCCGCTCTGGTCACCGTCTATATCGTCCTCGGCGTGTTGTACGAAAGCTTCATTCACCCCATCACGATTCTTTCCACGCTCCCGTCGGCCGGCGTGGGCGCGCTGCTCTCGCTGATGCTCTTCCACCAGGACCTGAGCGTAGTCGCCATTATCGGCATCATCCTGCTCATCGGCATTGTCAAGAAGAACGGCATCATGATCGTGGACTTCGCGCTGGAAGCCGAGCGCGAGCATGGCAAGGACTCCACGGAAGCGATCTTCGAAGCCAGCATGCTCCGCTTCCGGCCCATCATGATGACGACCATGGCGGCCCTGCTCGGAGGCCTGCCGCTGGCCCTGGGCACCGGCCTTGGCTCGGAACTGCGCCGGCCTCTGGGCATCGCCATGGTGGGCGGCCTGCTGCTCAGCCAGATCCTGACTCTCTACACCACGCCGGTCATCTACATCTTCTTCGACCGCATCGGCCAGAAGATCTCCGGGCAGCGGCCGTCGTCGCAGGCTGCCCAGCATGCGGGTGACTCCATGCCCGGTGCCGCGGGGACGCATCCGTGAGCTTCTCGTGGACCTTCATCCGGCGCCCGGTCGGCACTACGCTGCTGACCATCGCGGTTGCCATTGCCGGCGCCATCGGCTTTATGGTGCTGCCGGTCGCGCCTCTGCCCCAGGTGGATTTCCCCACCATCAATGTGAACGCCAGCCTGCCCGGCGCCAGCGCGCAGATCATGGCCGCCTCGGTGGCCACACCGCTGGAGCGGCAGCTGGGCCACATCGCGGGCGTCACGGAAATGACCTCGTCGAGCAGCCTCGGCAGCACACGCATCACGATGCAGTTCGACCTCAGCCGCGACATTAACGCAGCCGCCCGCGACGTACAGGCCGCCATCAATGCCGCGCGCACCTATCTGCCGGCCAACCTGCCCAGCAACCCCAGCTTCTGGAAGTCGAATCCGGCCGATGCCCCGATCATGATCCTGGGGCTCACGTCGAGCAAGTATGACGTGACGAAGGTCTACGATCTTGCCTCAACCATCCTGGAGCAGAAGCTCTCCCAGATCGACGGCGTGGGCCAGGTGTTTGTGGGCGGCGGCGCGACGCCCTCGGTGCGCGTCGAAGTGGATCCAACCAAGCTGGAGAGCTTCGGGCTGACTCTGTCCAGCGTTCGCTCGCTGCTGAGCCTTGAGAACTCGCATGAACCGCGGGGACAGCTCTCCAACGGCGCGGTTACCGCGGACATCATCACCAACGACCAGATTTCGAAGGCCGACCAGTACAAGCCGCTGGTCATTGGCTACCACAATGGGCAGGCAGTGCGCCTGTCGGAAGTAGCCGGCGTCTACGATTCGACGCAGAACATCCGTACCGCCGGATACATGGACGGTACCCGCGCTGTGTTCATCATCATCTTCCGGCAGCCAGGCGCGAACATCATCCAGACGGTTGACAGCATTCGGGCGCAGCTGCCGTTCCTGCAGGCGGTGCTGCCCCAGGGAATCAACACCACCATCGTGCTGGATCGGACGACGACCATCCGTGCCTCGGTGCACAACGTCGAAGAGACGCTGATGGGCTCGGTGGTCCTGGTGGTGCTGGTGGTGTTCATCTTCCTGCGCCGGCCGCGCGCGACGCTGATTCCCACCGTGGCTGTGCCGGTTTCTCTCATCGGCACGTTCGCGGTGATGTATCTGCTCGGGTACAGCATCGACAACCTCTCCCTGATGGCGCTGACGATTGCCACCGGATTCGTCGTGGACGACGCCATCGTGGTCATGGAAAACATCACGCGCCATCTGGAAAGCGGCATGCCCCCGTTCAATGCCGCGCTGGTGGGCGCCCGGGAGATCGGATTCACGGTCTTCTCCATCAGCATGTCGCTGATCGCGGTTTTCATCCCCATCCTGATGATGGGCGGCATTATTGGCCGGCTCTTTCGCGAATTCGCGGTGACCCTCTCAACGGCGATTCTGGTTTCCATGGTGATTTCGCTCACCACGACGCCGACCATGTGCGCGCATCTGCTGAAGCACCACGAGGAGGATGAGAAACACAACTGGTTCTTCAAGGCGAGTGAAAAGGGCTTCAATGCGCTGCTGGAGGGTTATCGCGTTTCGCTCAGCTGGGCTCTGGATAACCCGGTTCTGATCCTCATCGTGCTGGGGCTGACGATCGCGCTCAACCTGGTCGTGATCGTGCGCATTCCCAAGGGATTCTTCCCGCAGCAGGACACGGGGGCCATCGTGGGCGGCGTACAGGGGCCGCAGGACGCCTCTTTCCCTTTCATGAAGTACTCGGTCCTGTCGCTGGTGAAGGTGATCCAAGCCGATCCAGCGGTCGCTCACGTGAATGCCTATACCGGTGGCAACGGCTCCAGCAACGGAGGCTTCATCTACATGGCGCTGAAGCCGCTTGGCAGCGGGCCCGGCGATCGCAAGGTGAGCGCCATGGACGTGATCAACCGCCTGCGGCCGAAGCTCGATCGTCTCCCTGTCGCTTCCGCGTTTCTGCAGCCGGTGCAGGACCTGCGCATCGGCGGCCGCAGC
>JBAUZR010000554.1:0-9275 GCA_049585375.1 Acidobacteriaceae bacterium | reverse complement strand
GTCCTGCAGGAAGGCGGGCCGCAACGCCTTCTTCGGGCCGCGCTTGCGGGCAATCATGACGCGGATGCGCTCGAGCATCTCAACCGGGGTGGAAGCCCCTTTGGGCAGGAAGGCATCGGCGCGATTGGCGCGGTCGAAGGCCTTGACGCTGCCGCTGATGAGGATAGTGGGGACTTCGGGGGCGATGTCTTTCATGCGCCTGACCATCTCATTGCCGTCCATCTCGGGCATGAGCAGGTCGCCGAGGACCAGGTCGATGCCTCCGCGGCGAAACGTCTCGAGAGCTTCGGCGGCATTGGTGGCGACCAGAACGCGATAGCCGCGGGTTTCCAGCAAAAATCTGCGAACAGAGAGGATCTGTTCGTTGTCATCGACGCAGAGGATGGTCTTCTTCGGTCTCATGATTCTCCATGACGAATCCCGCCGGGAGCGGGAGCGCTGGGGCGGAGCACACGACCAGCGTCTGCGCCCGACCACGGGTTCCGTTGGACCGCACCCGGGCATCCCGGCTGGATCGCGGCGTCCGCGTGCCATAAAAAAGGCACGACCAGCCGCGCACCCGCCGGGACGCGGGATGCGGTGGAAACGGCACGTCTGGCCCGCTGCATGTTCCTGACCCGCGGTGGTTCCGGTCTGATCCCCGGAAGAAGGACGGGCTGTGGAACTGCGCGTGAGCGCTTGCGTTACCGCTCCGATTCAGTTGTCAGCAAAAGGCGAAAAGTAACGTTCCTTTCGGAACGCCACGCCAGACTACGAAGGAGAACCCACCCTGTAAATGGAGAAAAGCAGGCGAACAAGTTGGGACACTTTAGTGCACGCTTGCACCGCAAACTGTTATCGCCCGATGAATGCTGCGCGCCAGGTCACCTGGGTCTGTTGAAACCGTGTGGATCGCGGAGGGAAAACGGGATGATTTGCAGCGATTGCGGTGCGCCTCTTTCACGCCTTTCGCCGCGGCGCCAGGAATCCAGAATTTTTTCCGGAGGCGATTCAGTGGCGGAAGACCTGGTTCATCATCTCCACCTGCACCTGGTTCAGCTGCTGGATGGTCGCCTCGAGGGTGGGCCGGTCATTGAGGGAGGCGCCGATCATCAGCTCTTTCAGGCGAAAGGCGGTATGGCGGATGAGGATCTCGGCGTTCTTGAGCTTCTTCGCATCCCGCAGCAGGTTCATGTGGATTTTGCCGGCATAGCTCTGCGCCTCGCGGATCGAGGCGGAGGCCTTGCGGTCGTCTCCAGCATGAAACTGCTCAGTGGCGATCTCGGTCATCGAGTGCACGAGCTCGGCGTAGATATAAGGCTGTTCGTTGGGGGAGGCCACGGCGGCTTTCGCCTCGAGATCGGCCAGCTCCCGCGCGTCGGGGGGGCGATCCGTCATGCCATGCGCCCAGGCGAGGGAGGCGGGAAGGAGAACAGCGGCGAGAACGGCGACAAACCGCATGGCGCACCTCTGGGGAGTTGCGTACATGATCGCTCACGCAAACTCCGCGATTCCGCCAACTGGCTCGACTACGGCCGACGCTCACTGGAGACCGGCGGCCAAGAACCCTGAGCCCTGCCATCAACCATCACGGACGTGCGTGACTCGCGGTTGGGAGCACCGCTCACTGATGAAGAGCGACAAGCCGGTGCTTAGCCTGCCACTCCTGGTCCGGGAATTTTCCCTGGGCAGCGGCGAGAAAACGATGGTAATACTCGCCCGCTGCCTTGCTTTGATGGAGATTATCGTACGCGGTTGCCCAAAGAAACAAGGTGCTGGCGTTCTCCGGTGCATATTTTGATCGCGTGGAAAGGGCGGAGAGCTCGAGCTGCCAGGCGTGGAGTTCCGACGCGGCGAAGGCAATCCCGGACCAGGCGTCGACGTCGTCAGGGCGGGCAGCGACGGCTTTGCGGAAGGCTGCGATGGCCTGGGCGTACTGCTTCTGGCGGATCAGCACCTGTCCCTGAGAGTCGAGCAGGCCTGGATCGTTCGGGGTGGCGGCCAGCAGTTCGGCGTAATCCGCGCTGGCCTTGTCGAGGTTGCCGGCCTGGGCTTCGGCGTCGGCCACCATCTGGGTGACGGCGGGGTTTTCAGGCTCCAGATCGTGCAGTTTTTCGAGGACGGTCAGGGCTTCCGCCTGCTTGCCCTGGGCGTTCAGGATCGCGGCGAGCTGGGCGTTCAGCGTGGGATTCTTCGGGTCGTGCTGCAGCGCCGTTTCGACGACGGGCTGGGCATCGGCATAGCGTTTGTCGGCAATCAGCGCATGGGCCAGGCCCGCGGCGGCTTCCACCGAGTCGGGCTGAGTCTGGAGAATCCGGTGCCAGGCCTCCTCGGCGATATCGTTGTTGCCGGCCGCTTCGGCGATTCGGGCCGTGAGCAGCGCGTCATCGGGGGTTTCCGGACTGATCTTCAGCGCCGCCACCAGGGCATCGCGGGCGGCCTCCGGGTCGGAACTCAGGAGAAGGCGGGCCAGGGCGCGGTCCGCCTGGGCTTTGGCTCCGGGATTGGGGGGACTGGGCTCAAGCTGCGTGGCGGCCTGCAACTGCTCTTTCGCCGCCGGGTCGCCCTTCGCCGCCAGGATCAGTCCCAGTGCGAGATGGGACTCGAACTGCTTCGGATCGGCGGCGATGGCTTTGCGGTACCAGCCTTCCGCCGCGTCGGTGTGGCCCTGCGCATCTTCGACGTAGCCACGGTCAAAGAGGGCCCGGGCGTCGTTGGGATGGACGGAGAGGTAGACGTCGAGGCGACTGGCGGCCAGGGTGTAGTTCTTTGCTTCGATGGCGTTTTCGGCGTCGGCCAGAGGGCCGGACGGCTGTTCTGGTTGCTGGCCCGGTTGGGCGGACCGCTGATCGGGGCTGCTCGTCCCTGGCGGCAGCGGCGCCTGCTGGGCCTGGACGGCTGCGCATCCGGCCAGGACAAACCACGAAACTGCGGCCGCGACGACGCGGGAGCGGAGGCCCGCTTTCCTGGGAATCGTTTCGGCGTGGCTCACCCGCTTGCAGAGAAAAGCTTGCCGGCTGAAAGGAGTCTCAGGGGCCAAAGCCCGGATCTTTTCTGCAGGCTTTACGGCACGACCAGGGTCGTGCCCTGATACAACAACCGGCTCCGAACGAGTTTGTCCGGTTGCCGCGCGGTCGTGCCTTGAACCAAAGCGCATCCCAATCTTCACTGAAATACTTCAGTCTCCTTTTCGGCTGCCGGGGCGGTGTGTCCGGCGAGGACCCGCGCCAGCCACTGGCCGGTATGCGACAGCTCGTTGCAGGCGATCTCTTCCGGTGTGCCTGTCGCCACCACCTGTCCGCCCGCGCCGCCTCCCTCCGGACCCAGGTCGATGACCCAGTCGGCCGACTTGATGACGTCGAGGTTGTGCTCGATGACCAGCAGCGTGCCGCCGCTGTCGATCAGCTTGTGGAAGGCCACCAGCAGCTTGCCTACGTCGTCGAAATGCAGGCCGGTGGTGGGCTCGTCGAGAATGTACAGGACGCGGCTGCCGCCCTGTTTTCCGTTCGATCCTCTGTCAGACAAACGGGTCGAGGCCAGGTGAGCGGCCAGCTTGACGCGCTGCGCCTCGCCACCGGAAAGCGTGGTCGCCGACTGGCCGAGGCGGACGTAGCCGAGGCCGATCTCTTCCAGAACCGCGAGCTTGTCCACGATCTTCGGGTGTCCGACAAAGAAGCGCAGCGCCTCGCGCACAGTCATCTGCAGAACGTCGTAGATGGACTTGTTTTTGTAGTGGATCTCCAGCGTGCTGGCTTTGTAGCGCGTGCCGCCGCACTCTTCGCAGGGCAGCTCGACGTCGGCGAGGAACTGCATTTCGACGGTGACGGTGCCGTCGCCTTCGCAGACGTCGCAGCGTCCGCCGGGCACGTTGAAGGAGAAGTGCCCCGCTGTATAACCGCGCCTCTTCGCCTCCGGCTGGGCCGCAAAGAGCTCGCGGATGGCGTCGAAGGCTTTGATGTAAGTGACGGGATTGGAGCGCGGGGTGCGGCCGATAGGCGTTTGATCGACGAGAACGATGTCGTTCAGGCGGTCGACCCCCCTGATGTCCTTATAGATGCCGGTCGGGTCGCCGCCCTCGGTGCGGCCCAGGCGATGCGCGATGGCACGATACAGCACCTCGTGCACGAGCGTGGACTTGCCCGAGCCCGAGACACCGGTGACGGCCACCAGCAGGTTCAGCGGAATGTCGACGTCGATGCCCTTGAGGTTGTGGGCGCGCGCGCCCTTCACGCGCAGCCAGTCTTTCGGCGAGCCAGGCGCGTGACGCCGCGCGGGAACGGGGATGGTCAGCTGTCCGCTGAGATATTTCCCGGTGATGGAAGCGGGATTGGCCGAGACCTCATCGACGGTGCCCGCGGCCAGGACTTTGCCGCCGAATTCGCCGGCGCCGGGGCCTAGATCGAGCAGGTAGTCCGCCGAGCGAAGCACGTCGGGATCGTGTTCGACGACGAGGATGGTGTTGCCGAGGTCGCGCAGCTCATCGAGGATGCGGATGAGCCGGGCAGTATCGCGGGGATGGAGACCGATGGACGGCTCGTCGAGCACGTACAGCGCGCCCACCAGCCGCGAGCCCAGCGAGGTGGCCAGCTGGATGCGCTGCGATTCTCCGCCGGAGAGGGTCGAGGCGAGGCGGTCGAGGGTGAGGTAGTCGAGCCCCACGGAATCGAGAAAGGTCAGACGCTGGCGGATTTCATCGAGGATGCTGCCGGCGATCTCTTCCTGCATGGGCGTGAGCGAAAGGTTCAGAAAGAACCGCGCTGCGGCACCGATGGTCAATGAGGCCGCCTCGCAGATGTTGCGGCCGCCGCAGGAGTCGCTGTCTTCGCCGATGCGCACGGCGCGCGCCTCGGCCCGGAGCCGCTGGCCTTTGCACTCCGGACAGAGCGCGTAGCCGCGGTATTTGCTGAGCATGACGCGAACGTGCAGCTTGTACTTCTTGCGCTCGAGGAACTCGAAGAAGCCGTGGACGCCCAGGAAGGAGCCCTTCCCTTCCAGGACGAAGGTCTGCTGATCCAGCGTGAGGTCCCACCAGGGTACGTCGAGAGGAATGCCGTTGGCGCGGGCGGCGCGGCGCAGCTCGGTCAGATACGAACGGTATTTCGGCCGGTTCCAGGGATCGATGGCGCCTTCATCGAGCGTTTTCGCCTTGTCGGGGATGATGAGGTCGAGATCGAAGTCGATGGTGTTGCCGAAGCCCTGGCAGCGCGGGCCGGCGCCGTAAGGGTTGTTGAAGGAGAAGAGGCTCGGCTCCGGCTCGCGGTATTGCCGGTGACAGGTCTTGCACTCGAAGGCCCCGGAGAATCTCAGTGCTGACCGCACGGGCGGACGCGGCTTCGCCGCAGGTGCCTGGGGATCGAGCGACTGATTGGATTCGTCACGGGGGACGATTTCGAAGAGAATTTCCCCGGACTCGCGGTAGCCGATTTCAGCAGCGTCCACGATGCGGGCGCGGTTTTCCGCCGAGACGGCGATGCGATCGACGAGCACGAAGACGGGGAGGCGGAAATCGATCTCGAGGAGCGATTCCGGCGTGGAGAACTCATAGATGGCCCCGTTCTGGTAGAGGCGGTTGAAGCCGCGCTTGCGGAGATCGGCGAGCCTTTCCCGGAGCGCGTCGGACAAACCACCTTTGACCGGGCTCCCGGTGTCCGACGCCGCGGACTTTGCAGTCTTCTTTGTCCGACGCGCGGGTTTCTTCGTGTCCGGCGCCGGCTCGCTGGGCTGGGCCGGAGTCGTGGCGAGGGACTGCACTGGAAACAGCGCGTGGAGGCGGGTTCCCTCACCCAGGGCAAGAACGGCGGCGGCAATTTCGTCCATGGTGTCGCGTCGGACAATGCCGTTGCAGACCGTGCAGTGGACCGTGCCGCAGCGAGCCCACAGCAGGCGCATGTAGTCGTAGATTTCGGTGGCGGTGGCGACGGTGGAGCGGGGATTGCGGGTCGAATTCGTCTGGCGGATGGCGATGGCGGGGGCGAGGCCGTCGATCTGGTCAACGTCGGGCTTCTCGATGCGCTCCAGGAACTGCCGCGCGTAGGCCGAGAGCGACTCGACGTAGCGGCGCTGGCCTTCGGCATAGATGGTGTCAAAGGCGAGCGACGACTTACCCGAGCCCGAAACCCCGGAGACGACGGTCAGCTGGCCGTGGGGGATGGTGCAGTCAATGTTTTTCAGGTTGTGCGTCCGCGCGCCGCGGATAATAATTTCGTCGCTCAAAGGTGTGTTCCCGGCCCCTCAGGGAAAAGAGCCCCAGTTTGATTATAGGGGGAGCTCCGGGTCGGGCGCATCTCACGGGCTGGAGCAGGAAGGCGTGGATATGCACTGGACGGGAACACTGATTCTGCTGGGATTTATCACGATTTGCGCGGCGGTCATCCTTCTTTTGCTGCACTGGACGCGGGCGGGGCGCATCCTGCACGAGCGGATTCCCGACCGGCCGCATCGGCGGTTGTTTCTGGCATCGGTGAGCTTCTTTATAACCTTCCTGGGCGTTCGGCTGCTGGTCTACGCGATCGTCCACCACGTTGGGCCTTTTGGATGGGTGATGGTGGGCGGGCGGCATATCCACCACCTGGTTTGGGGCATTTTGCTGCTGCTGCTGGTGGGCTATTCCGACATGGCGGAGATTGGCAGCGGCTCGTCGCCCTCGTCGATCTTTGCGAGCCGGCTGATCGCGATTGGGTTCGGGATCGGAGCGGCGCTCACTCTGGACGAATTCGCGCTCTGGCTGAATATGGATCCGCAGGCCTACTGGACGCGCCAGGGACGGGAGAGTATCGATGCAATCGTTCTGTTTGGCGCGCTGCTGGCCATCGGGACGTGGGGGGCTCCGCTGTGGACGAAGCGGCGGGGGACGCCGACGACGCGGCTCAGCTGAGGCTGGATGGTCGCATCGCAAGCGACGGGCCGGATGATCCGGACGCTCGCCTGTTAACTCTCCTGTTCCCTCATTTGATACCTGGGCGATTTCGCCCGCGAATCCACAGGTGTCTGCACGCTATAGTCAAAACGGCGATTCTCACGACCTTGCTCAGGCGTGCCTAAAAGCAACGCACATAGCGGAAGCGCGACCCTCCTGGACGATCCGCCGGCTGACGTGTACCGTCCGCCGGCCAACCGGGACAATGAGCCGCGCCAGCCGCGCTCTGCCCGCCCCCTTGCCGAACCGGACGAAGAGGGCGGTGAGCCATTTCTGCGCGCGCGGCGGCGGGTTCCCGTCCGACGCGGACTGCTGCCGGTATGGGCGCGCAGCCGGTGGGGCAAGGTGGCCTTTGCCGGGGTGACGATCGCCGCGGTGGGCGCAGCGGTCGCGCTTGTGCTGGCTACGCGGAGCTTCCTCGATCACGATCCGCGGTTCCGCATCGCGTCGCCGGCGGCGATCCAGACCATGGGCAACAGCCAGCTGACCCGGGCCGACCTGCTGTCGGTCTTCGGAGGCGATGTCGGACACAACCTCTTTTCGGTGCCGCTGACGAAACGGCGCGCGGCGCTGGAGCAGATTCCGTGGGTGGAGCGGGCTACGGTGATGCGGATTCTGCCCAACCAGCTGCGCGTTTCGGTCATCGAGCGCACGCCGATCGCGTTTGTGCAGGTCCATGGGCGCATCGAGCTGGCCGATGTGAACGGGGTTCTGCTGGAGATGAGCCCGAAGGATCTGGCGGCGAAGCACTACTCCTTCTTGGTCGTGAGCGGCATCAATCCCGCCGATCCGCTGCCGCAGCGTAGTTTGCGCATGCACCTGTATCAGAAATTCATCGGGGATCTGGATTCGACGGGGGAGCACATTTCCGCGCAGCTGAGCGAAGTGGACCTCTCCGATCCGGAAGATGTGAAGGCGACGGTTCCCTCGGGCGGAATGGACCTGCTGCTGTACTTCGGGCAGGAGGATTTCCTGGCGCGCTGGCGGAATTATCAGGCGCACATTGCGCAATGGCGGCAGCAGTATCCAAAGCTGGCTTCAGTGGATCTGCGCTACGACCGGGAAGTGGTGCTGAAGATGGCGGGGACGCCGGATGCGGCGCCTCCGGCAGCGGCTCCTGCGCCGTCGGTCACGAAGGCTGCGGCGGTTCACAAGGCAGCGCCTGAGCATCATGCCGCGACCGAACACCGTCCGGAGCATCACGTGGCGCCGCATCGGCATGTTCCACACGGGAAAAGTCAGGAGAAGCATCGCAAACGGAGGGCCACGGCTTGAGCCAGCAGCCGGACAACACGATTGCCGTGCTGGACGCCGGCAGCTCCAGGGTGCGCGCTCTCGTCGCCGAAATCAATGAGGGCGCGCTGAGATATCGGGGTCATGGGGTCGTCGAATCCGCCGGGATGCGCAAGGGGCTGATCGCCGATTTGTCACCGGCGGCCAGCGCACTGGATCGCGCAGCGGTCATGGCCGAGGATTCCGCGCAGACCACGATTGAAAAATGCATCGTCGCTGTGGGCGGACCGCACATTCGCGGCGTGAACAGCCGGGGTGGCATCAGCCTGGGCACGCGCATGCGCGAGATTACGCGGGAAGATGTGCGCGCCGCCATCGACCGAGCGCGGGCGATTGCTCTGCCCGCGGATCGCGAGGTGCTTCACCTGCTGCCGCAGCAGTTCATTCTCGACGAGCAGCCCGGGATTCACGATCCGGTGGGCATGGTGGGGAGCCGGCTTGAGGTGAATCTGCACATTGCCACCAGTTCGGCGAGCGCGCAGCAGAGCATTGTGACCTGCGCCAACCGGGCGGGGCTGGAAATTACGGAAACGGTCTTTGAAGCGCTGGCGGCTGCGGAGGCGACGCTGTCCGCGGACGAGCGCGAGCTGGGCGTCTGCCTGCTGGACATCGGCGCGTCGACCTCGGAGCTGGTGGTCTTCTTCGAGGGCTCGGTCGCGCATACGTCGGTGGTACCGGTGGGCGGCGACCACTTTACAAACGACCTCGCGGTCGGCCTGCACGCCACGCCGCCGGAAGCGGAGTGGCTGAAGTGCAATTACGGGCATGCCATCGTGACCGCAGTGCCGCAGAGCAACGAGATTGAAGTGACCGGGCTTCCGGGACATGAGCCGCGCATGGTGCGGCAGCGCTTTATCAGCGAGATTCTGGAGCCGCGCGCGCGCGAGCTCTTTCAGCTGCTGCGGGACAATCTGCGCCAGGGCGGCGTGCTGGAAGCTCTGGGCGCGGGCTGCGTGCTGACCGGCGGCGGCGCTCGCCTGCCTGGCCTGCTCGAAACGGCGGAGAGCCTGCTGCGAGTGCCTGCCCGCCTCGCCTCGCCGGTGCCGCTCTCGCGGATGCCCGCAGAGCTTTGCACGCCGGAATTTTC
>JBAUZR010000553.1:0-2873 GCA_049585375.1 Acidobacteriaceae bacterium | reverse complement strand
CCATACGGCTGGCCCTCCATCAACTCCCAGTTCGGCATCGTCGATATGTGCGGCTTTCCCAAGGACTACTTCTACTACTACAAAGCCTGGTGGGGTAAAGAGCCCTCCCTCCACGTCTTCCCCCACTGGAACTGGCATGGCCGCGAAGGCGACGAGATCCCCGTCTGGGTCTACTCCAACGCCGAAGAAGTCGAGCTCCTCATCAACGGCAAAAGCCTCGGCCGCCAGAAGGTTCCCCGCTTCGGCCACGTCCAGTGGAACGTCAAGTATGAGCCCGGCGCCATCGAAGCCCACGCCTATCGCGCTGGTCGAGTCATCCTCACCGAGAAGCGTGAAGCCACCGGCCCCGCCGCAGCCCTGCGCCTTACCGCTGATCGCAACGAAATCAACGCCGACGGCGAAGACATCGCCATTCTCAAAGTCGAAGCCCTCGACAGTCAGGGCCGCCTCGTCCCCCTCGCCGATAACCTGATTGCTTTCACCGTTACCGGACCCGGCAATCTCATCGGCGTCGGCAACGGCGACCCGAATTGCCTCGAAAGCGATAAGGCCCCCAAACGCTCTCTCTTCAACGGACTCGCCCAGGTCATCATCCAGAGCGCCAAAAACCCGGGCGCCATTCACATCGAAGCGGCCAACCACGGTGAGCCCAGCCTCGCCTCGGCCACCCTCCTCATCACCGCCAAACCCGCCGAGCTGCGTCCCTCCGTCCCCGTCCCGCGTGAATCATGACCTCTCTGCACGATGACGCGCTTGTGCTGCCCCGTCCCCCCGCTGATTTGGTTGGCCGGGGCAGCACATTGGCGTAATTTGGCGTCCCAATATACAGCTGGTCTGCGGAGGAGCTTCCTCCCTTTCGACGCTGCTCGCGGCGTCCTCTCCAGATTCCTGTCCTGGAGAGTGCCCATGGCCTCCGACCCCATCGCCGAATTGCAAGCGAAGCTGCTCCTTGCTGCCGAGATATTGCGCAAATCCGAAGAGCGCGCAACCACCGGGCAGCTGGCCCTCGAAGTCATGCATGAAATCAGGGGCCCTCTCGAGGCCCTTGGTTATCTCGTCCACCTCACCTTGCAGGACGCAGAAGATTCTGAGAAAGTTCGACACCACATGCATGTGGCAGCGGAACAGATAGCCACAATGAGTGAAATCGCTGGCGGGACCCTCCGCCTCGCCAGAGCCGCCCCCACTCCCCGGCCCGTCGACCTCTCGGTTCTGGCGGAAGCAGCGCTTCGCATGCACCAGCGTGCCATCGAATCCAAAAGAGCGCGACTTGTGAAGGATCTGCGCGGGGACCTCGTAGCCGAGGTCTATACCGGTGAGATCCTGCAGGTCATCTCCAACCTCATGGTCAACGCGCTCGACGCAATCCCCGAAAACGGCACCGTCTTCCTGCGTCTCAGAAGGCTTAAGGGCGAAGTGCGTATCATGGTCGCCGACAATGGCCACGGCATTCCCGGCGAAATCCTCGGACAGATCTTCACCCCCTTCTTCACAACCAAGGAAGGAAAGGGTACCGGCCTCGGCCTGTCGCTTTCGAAAAAGATCGTCGATCGCCACAAGGGCACCATTCGCCTGCGCAGCAGCGTCCGCCCGGGCAGAAGCGGCACCGCTTTTCGGATATCGCTTCCGGCTTAGCCGCTTCGAAAAGGGCCGGCCCCAGTCGGCCTTCGAATGGACCCGAAATTAACACGAATGTAGAGCTGCATTGATCCAGCGCTGGGTCGGGCGTGGGTATCTTTGCGAACAGTCCGCAAAGCGTCTGCTCTTGCCCTGTCCGGAAGCGGCCAGGCATCGAAGGAGGACCCGTGAGAAAGCTTCTCGTCGCGCTCGTGTGTATGGTTGTCACCGCCGGCTGGCTCTCGTGTCAGCCTGCCTTCAGTCAGTCAGGTCTGGGGGATGATGCGCATCAGGGAGACTCCGGTTGGAATCACGACCGCAACTCCCATGTTGTTCCCATTCGGGCAATCCCTGTTCCCGGAACCTCGGCCGCAAATCCCTTCGTCAACTTCGACCAGGCTCGCGTCGACCCCAAGTTGCAATTGCTGTTCGTCTCCAGCCGCTCGTCGAAAGCCGTCGCCATCATCGACGCGCTCACCGACAGAAAAATCGGCGAAACACCGGCCATCTTCGCCGGCGTGGGCGTCGACAGCCCCCACTCCGGTCCCGACGGGTCTGTAGTCGCCGGCCGTTACCTCTTTGCCGGAGACTACCCGAGTACCGTAAGAGTCTTTGACCTGGGCGCAAGCCTCACTGCGCCGCCCGAGGTCGCCGAAATCAATACCGGCGGCCCGTTGCGAGCCGACGAGATGGACTACGATCCGGAGGATCAGGTGGTCATCGTTACCAACGGCGATTCAACTCCCGCCTTTGTCACTCTGATCAGTAGCACCACCTTTAAGATCCTCAGGCAGGTGACCTTCGATGGGACGAATGGCACTCCCGACACTTCGCAGGGTGGCATTGCCGCCGTTCTCTACGACTCCCGCACCAAAAAGTTCTTGATCAGCATTCCCGAAGTCGGATCAGACCTGACCGCGGGCGCCGTCGCCGAGATGGATCCCAGGACCGGCCAGGTCACGCAGGTATTTTCAGGCCTGAACAACTGCATGCCCTCCGGCATGGCCCAGGGCCCCGGCGAAAATGTTCTCGTCACCTGCGACCCCGGCTTCCCCGCGCCGGATCCGGTGCAGTTCGCGCCGCGCACCTATGTCATCAATGGAAGAACCGGAGCCATCCTCGCCAATCTCACCCAGGTCGGCGGCGTCGACTACGGCGCCTACAACCCCGTCGACCATCACTACTACCTGGGAGCGCGCGACTTCTTCGCCAGCCCGACGGCAACTACAGCCTCTCCAGTGCTGGGCGTCATTGAT
>JBAUZR010000552.1:0-3314 GCA_049585375.1 Acidobacteriaceae bacterium | reverse complement strand
GATGTTCGCGTTCTCGGGATTGGCCGGCTGTGCGGTGGAAATCGACACCGGCAGGTCGCTCTCAGTGTTGATGCCTGAGTACTGGAACCAGGTGGTGTAGTAGAGGTGGTCCGTCGTGCCGACGTTGAAGTCCACGCGGGCGAAGTAGACGTTTTCTTTGTTGGTCAGGGAACACTGACCGGATTTGGGAATGAAGTAGTTGTTCAGTTCGCCGCTGCTGGTAGGAGTCGGGAGCGCGGCGATCCAGGCAGCAGCCACCGGATCTTCGTACGCCGGATTGATCTGGTTCATGACGCCGTTATACGCAATCGGCTGACCGGCGTCGGCGCCGTACTTCGCGGGGTCATTGGGATAGTAGAGCTGGCTCCCTGCTCCGCTGAAGTTGCCCGCGCGATCTGGCTGCGAGAGGATCGACAAGGTGGCGGAGTTCGCGCCGCCATTGTCGTGGAAACCCTCATAGTTGAAGAAGAAGAATCCCTTGAAGAAGGAGTTGGCTCCATGGACACCCGGCAGCGCGATCGGGCCGCCGATGTTGGCTCCGAAATCGTTTTCCTGATCCGTGGGTTTTGGGTTGCCTGGCCCGTGCGGCGCGCCGTACTGGTACGCATTTAGGTCGGTGTTGCGCAGGTACTCATAAGCCGCTCCATGAAAGCGGTCGCCGCCGGAACGGGTCTGAATGATCAGCTGCCCGGAAGTGGTGTTTCCATACTGGGCGGGATAGTTGAGGGTCAGCACGGTCACTTCGCTTGCGATGTCCGGCGACATGCCAAAGTCAGTCTCCAGGCTCACCATGCCGCTCTGGTTCATGTAGCCTTCCATCGCCGTGGCGCCGTCGACAACAGCTTCATCACCGGTCACCAGGCCGCCGTTGATGCGAGTGTTGTACGCATTTCCGCTGGCGCCCGTCGAAACGCCCGGCATCATGTCGGCCACGGTCACCGCAGAGCGAGGCGCTCCCGAGATGACCAGGGGGAAATTCTGCAGAGTTTCCGGTGCGATGGTCCCCTTCAGCATCGGGCTGCTGTAATCCAGCTGCGGGGTCTGGGCTGTCACCGTGACCGTCTGCTGCGCATTCCCAACCGAGAGGGAGACGTTGACTCGGCCCTGCTGATTCACGGTGAGTTCGATATCACGCTGCACGACCGACTTGAAACCGGTGGCGGTCACCTCCAGGTTGTACCGGCCCGGCGTCAGGTTGGTGAAATTAAACTCGCCGGTGGCGCTGCTGGTCAGCGAAACTTTGAACGCCGTCCCTTCGTTCGTCAGTGTCAATTGCGCATTGGGCACCGCGGCGCCAGTGGAGTCGGTCACTGTTCCGCCCAGCGATGCGTTGACGTCCTGCCCGTAACTCGCCCTTGGCGTGCAGAGCACAACCAGGAGCAAACCAATCAATCCTGCGATCGCAAGAAAATTCCTGTTTTTCATCGCGCCTCCTTGGCCTCAAAAAGTCTTGCTTAGGTTTAGCCTTTGCCTTTTCTTATCCCGGCTTTTCGGCCCGCTGTAAACGATTACAAAATCCGACGACAATTTAGACCCGGTGATCCCGGTTGTCAATTTAGAATTTTAAGTCCAATCAAATCAACGCACATCTGCCAAGGATGGAGCCTGTCCTCCACCAAAAGGCGGAGGACAGGGCTTGACGAGCGATACTGGTTTCCAGCAAGAACCGGCGCTCCATTTTCGGGCTCCCCATGCATCGCTACCGGCCGGACGAGCTGACCCTCAGCAGGAGGATTCCGTGAGCCGGCACCGTAGCCGAGTAGCTGCCATTGCTGAATGCGACATCACGGTGTGCCCAGAGGTCCCGCGCCTTCTGCGGCATACCCTGCAGCTTAAGATCGGCAGCATGGATGGTGACCGGCCCGGCCTGGCTTCGCAGGTTAATCACACCCACAGCCACGCCACCGTCAGCCAGCGGTTTCACCCAGGTCTCCGTCTGCTCGTCGTGCGCAACACGAGTCGCCTGTTTGCCGGCCGGATCCTGATCGATCGCGATCACGTCCCGGTTCAGCAGAATCTCCTTCGTCGACGGTGACATATTCCGGATGTCGTTACCGGCCAGCAAGGGTGCCGCGAGGAGACTCCACAGGCTCATATGCGTCCGGTATTCGGCGTCCGTCATGTGCCCGTTGCCGACTTCGAGCATGTCAGGATCGTCCCAGTGCCCCGGCCCCGCATAGGGCGCGGTTTTCATTTGCAGATGGGCGTTGCCCAGCATGCTCGACCACTCGTCGCGAATATCGCCCGTCGTGCGCCACAGGTTTCCCCCGACCCTGGGACCCCATGTCTCCACATCGCCCAGTCCATACTCGCAAAGACTGAAAACGATCGGCCGTCCGGTCTGTTCCAGTGCCTCTCCCATCTTCTGGTACACCGGCTGCAGTTGCGCGTTCTTGTAAATGCTGCTCGCGCTGCACCAGTCGTACTTCAGGTAGTCGATGCCCCACGCGGCGAAGGTATCAGCGTCCTGCTTCTCGTGCCCGTAGCTGCCAGGATATCCGGCACAGGTCCGCGGCCCCGGCGACGAGTAAATGCCCAGCTTCAGCCCCTTCGAGTGCACATAGTCGGCCAGCGCCTTCATATTTGGGAATTTGTGATTCGACTGGATCCTTCCCTGCGCATCGCGAACCCCTTCCCAGGTGTCGTCGATATTCACGTAAACATAGCCCGCATCGCGCATACCGCTGCTCACCATCGCGTCGGCGATTTGGCGCACGGTCGCATCGTCGATCTTTCCCGCAAACAGATTCCAGCTGTTCCAGCCCATCGGCGGCTTCTTCGCCAGCCCGTTATACGGAATGTTCTTCAGCGGAGGCGGTGCAATGTAAGACGGCACCGGAATGTTGTCCGCCGCAGTTGCAGGATGCAGAACCGAGTTGTGCCCCTCCGAGACCACGTGCAGATCTTTTCCGACCAGCTCTCCGGTAGCAAAGGGCCGTTTCGGATCCCAGGGCGCCATCAGCGTGAAGTGATTGCCGCTGGCAGTTCCCTTCATCTCCGTCTTGAAACCCGGGGTCTGCACTTCTGCGGTCAGGTGGTTGCCTGACTGAGTGAGTTGCAGGACCATGTGGCTCACTTCTCCGTTATCCAGCTTCTTCTCGAGGCCCGCCCACCGGCCGTTGAATGTTTGTGCAAATGCGGATGAGGATAATGCCAGTATGGTCAAAAGGACTGCTCGACGCATCGACCTGTGTTCAGATGAGTTCCGGGCCCCGCGCATTGAGTTCATTCTGCCCTCCAGTAATTTCCCCAGCGGTCTGCTTCAACACGCAAACCAGCTGTGGTTGTCAAACGGGGAGCAATTCTAACCCATG
>JBAUZR010000551.1:0-1523 GCA_049585375.1 Acidobacteriaceae bacterium | reverse complement strand
GGCAGGAAGAGGAGCGGGGAGGGATCGGTGTCCGACGGATCGGCGTAGGTGTAGTTGCCGATGATGCCGATGATGCGGCGGGGACGCTTGTTGACGATGACGGTTGCGCCGATCGGAGTCCCTTTGGGCCAGTAGCGGTGGGCCATGGGCTGGTTGACGAGGGCGACGTCGGGGGCGGAGGCGTTGTCGGAGGGCGAGAATTCGCGTCCCTGGACGATGGGGATGCGCATGGTGTGGAAGAAGCCAGCACCTTCGAAGTCGGTGACGACTTCCATGTCCTCACCCTTGGCGGGGACGTAGCCAGGAACGCCCAGGCCCTGGGCGTTGCCGGTGCCCATGTCGCCCATGGGCAGGTGGGTAGTGAGGGTGGCGGCGGTGATGCCGGGGGTGGCGCGGAGGCGGTCGAGGAGGGCGGATTCGAATTGGCGGGTGTGCTGCGCGTCGTAGCCGGAGCGGGAGAAATCGAGAGTGGCAGTGAGGATGCGGGCGGGATCGAAGCCGATGGGGCGGCTGAGGATATTGAAGGCGGTGCGGGTGAGGAGTCCGCAGCCGGTGAGGACGATGAAGCAGATGCCGAGCTGGAATCCGAGGAGGAGACGGCTGCCCAGGTTGCGGTGGGAGCGGCCGGTGACAGAGGCGCCGCCTTCGTGGAGGGCCTCGTTCTGAGCAAAGCGGAGGGACTGGCGGACGGGGTAGAGTCCGCAGACGAGGGTGACGGCGGCGGCGATGGCGGTGACGAAGAGCAGCATGCGCGGGTCGCTGTGGAGGTTGAAGGCGATGGGATAGCCGAAGGTGGGGAGCAAAACATAGAGCGCACGAGAGATGCCGGTACTGGCGGCCCATCCGGCGAGAGCGCCGGCGATGGCGAGGAGGCTGGTTTCAACCAGAACCTGGGTTGCGATGCGGGTGGGGTGCGCGCCGAGAGCGGTGCGGATGGCGACTTCGCGGCGGCGTCGGGCGGCATGCTGGCCGAGGAGCGAGGCGATGTTGATGCAGACCAGGATCATGAGGAGGACGGAGGCTCCGGCGAGGATGGGGAGCACTTCGCCGATGATGCCGAAGAAGCCCTTCTCGATATGAGCGGCGTCGCGGAGGTTGAGGTCCCAGTGGTTGAGCTTGCCGGGGTGCTGAGCGGCGAAGGCGTGGGCGAGAGTGTGGACTTCAGCAGCGGCAGTGCTCTCGGAGACGCCGGGGCGAAGGCGGACGGCGACCTGGAGGCCGTCGTTCTGCAGGGGATCAGGAGGCGCGTCGGTGGAAAGGTCGCGGATGGAGGAGAGAGGGACCCAGGCAGATTCGGCGAGGCCGCCGTAGATGCCGGCGAACTCGCGCGGCGCGACACCGATGACGGTGAAGGGATGTTTATTGATGGAGACTGTGCGTCCGATGACGGAAGCGCTGGCCTGGAAGCGGTCGCGCCAGAGGGCGTCGGATAGGACGACTTCATCGTGGGCGCCGTAGACATGGTCGTTGTCGGAGGAGTTGAAGAAGCGGCCGGTTTGCGGGGTTAGGCCGAGGAACTGGAA
>JBAUZR010000550.1:0-10703 GCA_049585375.1 Acidobacteriaceae bacterium | reverse complement strand
CAGGAACTCGGGGGAGATGGAGTAGGGGAAGCCGAGGGTGGAGACGGCTTCGGTTGCGATGGCGCGCGCGGCTCCCTGCGGATTCACGACAATCCCGATGATCTCGACGTCAGGAAGGGGATCGAGATAGTTGAGCACCTGCTCGGAATCCGCCATCTGAGGAACGGCTTTGGGGGAAACAAAGGAGGCCGCATCGAGATGGGTAAAGCCGGCCTCGATCAGCCTGCGGAGATAGTCGGCTTTGACTTCGGGGGGCATTACCCTGGGCAATCCCTGCCAGGAGTCGCGGGGGCACTCGACGATTTTGACAGGCGTGGTCATGGCATGAGCGCGGCGTGCCAGTGCATTGTGAAATCGGCACAGAGCAACAATCCGAAGGGTATCAGGGCGAGCAGGATCCAGTGGCGCCAGCGCGGAAGCAGGAGAGTAGCGATGAAGAGGCCGGTGGCGGCCAGGGTCACGGACGCATTCCAGCGCACCACCCAGCCATAGAGCGAGGATTGGAGAGCCAGCAGGCGATCCCACGGGGTTCGGGGCGGGAGGTGAAAGACAAGGATGCTGCCGCTGGCGTTTCCGTGGAACGCGAGGGCCAGTTCCAGAGCACAAAACAGCAGAGAGGGGAGCGAAGCCGCGGCCAGCGGCATGAGCAGGAAGAGGAACGACCGATCGCGTCGCCTGCGGAGGGGAGTTTCACTCATGACTGTCGATCCGTTGAATGCGGAACTCGGTGGAAAGTGGCGGCGTGAGGACGAGGTAGTAATCGTCGCGGCTGGAGCGATTATCCTCGCGCCAGTCCGAATATTGAAGGCGCAGTCCGAGATGGTTTTCATCGCACGGCAGGCGTTCATACCTCTCCTGAAACTGCCGCTGCCGGACGGTGAGCGCGATGAGCTCCTCGGTAACGGGGAAGGAACGGAGCTCGTTGGGAGGGACGACAAAACCGGAGAGAAACCGCTCGATGGCGAGGTGCGCTTCATCCCGCAGCCAGAGGCGGTACCCGGCCAGCCGGAAGGATCGCTCGCCGTCGTTCCAGACATCCACGATGATCTGCGGCCAGGTGACCGAATCGTAGTAGAACTGGCCGTCGTGGGCTCGGTCGCGACGATAGGTAATGGTGAGCGGCCGATGGGCGAAGCGGTCGGTGGATTCCGATCGGATGCCCATCCAGAAGCGGGGCTGCACCGTCATGCGCGCTTCCCACTGCTCACGCTGCAGGGCGATGGCGGCCTCGGCCGCGGCCAGGGAACGCCGCGACACATGCAGGTAGGTGAGAGTGACGATGGCGGTAATGACGGAAGCGAAGAAGGTGAGCAGGGCGCCGAAGGCCATGGCAAAGGTATCGCCACGTCGATGCCAGTCCACGAGGAAGACGACCGTGAGAAGGCCGAAGGTCAGCATGAGCCCCAGCAGAGGGATGAGGAAGCGGAGGCGGAGCTGGGTGAGGACGAGCCGGGTGAGCATCCGATGACGCTTCATGCTGTCGCTCGCCTTCCGGAACCGATCATGGGATCACTGTCCCATCCAGGCAAGCACCACTGCGGCGACCAGGCCGCTGAAGTGGAGAATGAGCGCGATGATGAAGCCGCGGAGAACGCGGCCGGCGCGCCAGGTAAGCGTCACAATCAGTCCATAGAGAGGGAACTGCAGGTACATCATCCATTCGGAAGCGGTTCCGAGGAAACTCGCGGGAAGGTGCAGTGCGGGGCTGCGCACCACTTCCACCCACGGATAGAGCAGAGCAAAGGCCTTCGGGCCCTCCAGAGCCAGAATGCTGGCGGCGCGCAGAGCAAAGGGGGCGACGAGAAGTCCGAGCAGCAGGGGGACCACAGCGGTCCAGCGGCCGCGAACAGACTTCCGGGCGCCGCGCTTTTTGCGCGAAACCGCGGTTGACGATGCAGGCATGGCTTGAGAATACTCTGGCCACGCGGGCAAGGATGTGGAAACGGAACCAGCTTCGTTACGTCTGGAGGATGCCGGGGTTAAAGGGGGGCAGGTGGGGATTCAGCGATGCGGCCTCGAGGGCGAGCAGCAGCGCGTCACGGGTTTTCGCAGGGTCGAGAATGGCGTCGACCCAGAGGCGCGCGGCAGCGTAGCGGCAATCGGTCTGGGCCTCGTAGGTCGCCTTGATGGAGGAGACCAGCTCCTGCTTTTCTGTCTCGCTGAGCTGGTGGCCGCCACGCTCCAGCTGGCGAATGCGGATTTCAACGAGAGTATTGGCGGCGGAGTCGCCGCTCATGACCGCATACCGGGCCGTGGGCCAGGCGAAGATGAAGCGCGGATCGTAGGCCTTGCCGCACATGGCGTAGTTGCCGGCTCCGAACGAACCGCCGATGATGACTGAAATTTTCGGGACAACCGAATTGGAGACCGCTGTCACCATTTTGGCGCCGGATCGGATGATGCCGCTCCACTCGGCGTCACGGCCGACCATGAAGCCGTTGACATCGTGGAGAAAGATCAGGGGGATCGCATTCTGGTTGCAGTCCATGATGAAGCGGGCGGCTTTGTCGGCGCTCTCCGCGTAAATCACGCCACCGAACTCGACGCGCTTCTCGCCGGTATGGCTGGTTTGCGGCTGGGAGAGCTTCTGATTGGCGACGATGCCCACCGCATAGCCGCCGATGCGCCCGTAGCCGCAGAGCAGGGTGCGTCCATAGCTGGGGCGGTATTCGTCGAACTCGCTGCGGTCGAGGATGCGGGCCAGCACGTCGTGCATGTCGTAGCTGTTGACGGCGGCGCGGGCGGGATCGGCGTCGAGCAGGCCGTAGAGATCGGCGGCAGGGAAGCGGGGCGCGTCTTTCTCCGGATCGTACTCGGCGCGGTCAAAGGGGGCGCGCGCCGGATGACCGAGCTTCGATACCAGCGAGCGGAGGCGGGCAATGCAGAGGTGATCGTTGGGCTCCTTGAAATCCACGGTGCCGGAGATTTCTGCGTGCATGGTGGCTCCGCCCAGTTCCTCTGCCGAGTATTTCTGGCCGATGGCGGCCTGGACGAGCGCGGGGCCGGCAAGAAACAGCCCGCTGCCCTCGGTCATGAGCACCTGATCGGTCATGACGGGCAGGTAAGCGCCGCCAGCCACGCACATGCCCATGATGGCCGTGATCTGGGGAACGCCCTGGGCAGACATGACGGCGTTGTTGCGGAAGATGCGGCCGAAGTCGTCCTGATCGGGGAAGACGTCTTCCTGCAGCGGCAGGAAGATGCCGGCCGAATCGACCAGGTACAGGGTGGGGATGCGGTTCTCCATGGCGATGTGCTGGGCGCGGAGGACCTTCTTGGCGGTCATGGGGAAGAACGCGCCGGCCTTCACGGTGGCGTCGTTGGCAATGATCATGCAGAGGCGGCCGCTGACTCGACCCAGCCCGGCGACGACGCCGGCGGCGGGGGCGCCACCCCACTCTTCGTACATACCGAAGGCGGCAAAGAGACCGAGCTCGAAGAATTCGGTTCCCGGATCGATAAGCAGGTCGAGGCGTTCGCGGGCAGTGAGGCGTTTCTTCGCGTGCTGCGACTCGATGGCCTTTGCGCCTCCGCCCTGGCGCAGCTCGGCCTGCTGGGAGCGAATCTCCGCGAGGAGAGCTGCCATCTTCTGCGCATGGCTCTGGGCGCGCGGTTGGTTGGGGTTCAGCTTCGACGCAAGCTGATTCTGCAGGCTGGGGGAATCAGGCGATTGTGGATCAGTCATGAGGACGCATCGGGGAGAAAACTCGTCAGCATATCACGCGGATGGACGGCGACGCAGGCTCGCATAAAGCAAAGGACCCGCCGCAGCGGGTCCTTTTGGGTTGGTTGAGGCCGAAGGCTACGGCAGGTAGTAGCGGAATGAGCTCCACCACATGTTATCGACACCGCTCGCCTCGCCGCTCGGATTGTTCGGCCCAGCTACGCCGGACCAGAGGTCGCGCTCCCACCGGCTGTACTGGAGGCCGAAGCGGAAGCGGCCTTTCGGACCGTTGTAGAAGTCATACCAGTCGCCCGCAGTAAATTCCTGCGTGTCTTTGTTCTGGTTGCCGCAGCTGGCGGGGGTGGAAGGAGTGAAGCCGGTACCACCGCCAAAGCCGGAGGTGGGAGCGGTAGTGGGAAGGGGCTCGGTGTTGCAGCCAGTCATGGAGGTCAGAGGCGAGCCGTAGCCGACCTTGCCCCAGTAGTCACGATAGATATAGTCGCCGCCGTAGTTCAGGTAGATCATCAGGCGCTTGGTTGGGTTCATTTCCACGGTGCTCATAGCCGAGAAGCCCTTGAGCGGATCGAGTTCGCCATCAGGACGAATGGTGACGTCGCCGAGGGTGGAGTCACCGTAGCGGCCCATGCCCTTGCCCCACAGGCCTTTCAGACCGACCGTGAACCTCTTCGTGCCGAGGGGCGCGCGGAAGCCGGCGCCGATACCGGCACCGGGAATCGAGTCGTTGTAGGCGCCGGATGCGCTGGGCACCTTGGCGGTTTCATTCGGATAGATCCGGGCGCGGAAATTGCGCTCGATGCCGAAGACTTCCCAGTGACCCCAGCCGGGTTCAAAGACCATCTTGGCGACGAAGTCGGGCGTGTAGTTGAAGGAATAGTTGGCCGTATTGTTGTAGAGGCCGCCGCCGGTTCCGTCGGAGCCGATGAGCAGGTTGGTGGGGAGATTGCTGCCACCCGGGTTCAGAGTTTCAGCGTTCTCAGCGGAAGCGCCCAGCCAGAACCGGTTTCCGAAGTCTTTGGTGACGCGGAAGCTGTACTGACGGGCCCAGACGAAGCCAGCTTCGTACTGGGGGTCGATGGTAGCCGGAAGGATTTCGGTGCCGCGGGTTTCGCCTTTGGTTGTTTCGGTCGCGAGGGACCAGCCCTGGCCGCCGGAGATATCCCAGCCGTTGCTGAAGAGCGCATCGGCCCACAACTGCCGCTGGCGCATCACGTAGCTGTTGGACTGGTTGTTATTGGAGGTGATGCCGGCACCCAGCCAGTCCATCTCGTAATAGCCGGTCATGGTGACATTGTCGAGTTTGCCGACGGCTTTCAGCGCGAGCCGGGACTGACGGCCGCTGCCCTGAAACTCGCTCAGCTGGGCGTCATCCGACTGGTCCAGAGGAATGCCGGTAGGGGCCGTGTTGATGCCGCCGCCGGTTGCGCCCTGACGCCACACGGTTTCGGCCGCCAGGAAGCTGCCGGCGGGCGAGAGGGTGATGCCTTTGTAGTGGAATGAATCCGGATTCTCGATGGCCTTCTTAATTTCAGTCTGCTGGGTCTGAATCGTGCTCACGATGGAGCTGGAGTTGGCCTTCAGATCGCTGACTGAGCTTTGCAGGCTGGAGACGGCCTCTGAGTTCGCCGAAAGGGTCTGCTGCTCCGCACTGGCGGCGGCCTGGGCCGCCTGCGCAGACTGCTGGGCCTGCTGCGCGGCCTGCTGGGCCTGCTGGAGCTGCGCATCGCGATCCGACAGTTGCTGCTTGAGGGTATCGATCTGGCCGCGCTGCGAATCCATTTCCTGGCGCAGCTCGTCGATCTGCGACTCAACCGACGGTTTCCTCGGTACAGGTTTCCGGTGATGCACCGGATGTTTAGGAGCAGGGGAGCCGGCCGTGGACTGCGCGTAACCGACGGGGACCGTCATGGCCAGCGCGAGGGTGGCAAGCGCCTTCAGATTGTTCGTCATTGAGCCTCTCTCAGTTGGAAATGCGTGAAAGATGATGCCGGTGGGGAACGGTATTGCCGGGATCGAAGCCTTTGGGCGAGAGCAACGACAACTCGCGCTACTGCACCATGAGCCCTGGATACCCAATCGGCATGGTCGCAGGGCATTGTGAATGTTCGGAGAATGTACGGTAAATGTTCGGGGAAAAGGCCTGTTGCAGGAATCGCTCAGGCAGCGAAAAGTAAATGAGCCATCAATGGCTTACGCGACGAGAAGCGGCAGTAGGCCAAGCCAGGGTCTCCGGGCAACTCGGAAACCAAAGTAAGCCGTCCGACGCAGGGCGGCTAGCGCAGCCCCGGATTTTTGCCGGCGGCAATCAGATCGGCCAGCAGCCGATAGGCACCAGGCACCGCATCGGGGAGTTGCCGGTAGACGGCATAGGCGAGATACATCCAGTTGCCCTTGCCATAGCGGGCATAAAGGAGGCCGCCGCGTTGTGGCGCCTGGCCGGAATCATGCGTTTCAGTGGGAGCCGTGTACTGAGACGACCAGGATTCCAGGAACGAATGCCCGCGCTCCTCAATCCAGCCGTCGAAATCGGCGGAGGTGATCTGGTTGGGCCAGGTCAGCAGCGGGCTGGGCGGAGCGGTGAGAACTACTGGGGTCTTTTCGTCGACCACCTTCTCGGGATTACGGCCCAGGGTGAGATCGTACGGGGCGGGGAACTGGACGCTCTGGTACTGGACCAACATGGTGCCGCCATTGCGAACATAGTCCAGAAGACGGGGGGTGGCGGCGGCCAGGTCAGGCCGCGAGGAGTAGGCGCGGATGCCGACGACGATGGCGTCATAGCTCGAGAGATCGCCCTCGGCCAGATCGGTGGAGGAGAGCAGGTGCGGCTGGATGCCGATCTCGGCCAGGGCCTCCGGCACCTCATCGCCGGTGCCCATGATGTAGCCGATCTTCAGATCGTGGGGCACTTTCACGTCCACCGCGCGCAGGCGGTAGTCCGCGGGACTGTACTGATAATAAGGACGCAAGCCGGGATAGCCGACGGTTGTGAATCCTTCAGAGAAGCGGTTATTGCCGACCTGGGCGACGGCGTGAATCTCGTAGTCCTGGCCGGCTAGCTGTCCGGGATGCAATGTGAAGGACAGGTCCTGGCGCATTCCTGGCGGGAGATGGAAGGTCTGCGCGGCGGGATCCGCCGTCCATCCGGAGGGCAGATCCAGATGCAGAGTGCCGTCGGCGTCGCTCTGCTGCTGGTTGCTGACCGAGACGGGAAAGGGAATTGTGGAGGTCCCGACCGGGACGACGCCGGCATCCGCCGGGAGGTTCACGGAAATCTGCGGCACCACGGCCAGAGGCTGGTAGACACCGCCAATCCCATGGACACGGTGCACGGTCTGTACCACCTGGCCGATGCGGATGGGGACGCCCATGTAGCGGAACTCCGCCCAGCCGGCCAGGGGATAGGGGGCGAAGGGCAGACTCATCCAGCGCGGATCAGTGATGTCGTAGTACGGCTGTTCGGTGTTGGGCCGGGTGAAATAGGGACGAGTAAGGTGGGCTTCGCGCGGAATGTAGACGCGGAAGATGACGTCGCCGGCACTGGATTCCGGGGTGTCGAGACCGGGCGTGCCGAGGCGGGTGATCTGCCAGGAATCGCCATCCTGATTGGCAAGCCAGGTGCGCGCCAGCTGCACGCCTTCCGAAGACGGACCCCAGTCACCGGCGGCGGTTACGTGGAGCCGGACGTCGATCTCCGAGCCGGGGGTGACGGTGGTTGGCGTTTCTTCGGGCACAATCGGCGGAGCCTCGTTGACGCCGGTGGCGGTGCGCGGCATCGTCACTACATTCACTCGAAGCCCGAGCGCTTCGGCGAGGGCGGTGTTGAACTGCACGAGCTTGATGTTCAGCTCGTGGGTCAGATTGGCTTTGTCCTCGGGGCTGAGCTCGCTCCCGTTCACCTGCTCGATGAGCTGCTGGGTTGCCTTATAGCCCTCGGCCAACGCGGGGGCGATTCTCTCCGGATGCGCGGGCAAATCGCCGTTCAGGGCGGCGGTTACGTGCTGCTGGATTTCTTTGAGCCCGGCAACCAGGAACAGCGTGTCGCCCGAATGTACGAGCGAAGCCAACCCCGAAAGCGAGGTGTCGATGCCGTCAAAGAAGGAGGTCTCCTGATCCGGGGACGAAACCCGCGATCCGTAGCGGTGATACGCAACGCTGACAGGGCCAGGGAAGGGGAGCGTGCCGCCTCCGTTCTGGGACTTCTGCTCGCTCCAGCCGGTGCGCGCCATCTGAAAATAGGACTCGCCCAACAACGGATCCCAGGTGCCCTCGGGGACTTCAAGGGTCGTTGAGGGATAGGTGTCGTTCCACTTCTTCGCGACGTAATCGTAAAAGCGCACCGGCGACCACTGATTCGTCGCGTAATCGAAGATGCCCTTGCTGCTGCGCGCAAAGAATGGCTGGCGAGCATAGACCTTGAGTGGGGACCAGGGGCGAAGGCCAGCGGCAATCTGATCGGGGCAGACGTTTGGATCGCCCGCAGCGGTGAACGCCTCCTGATTCATCTCTCCCGAAACCTGGTGATGACCGTGCCCGTCGGTGATGTTGCCGGTGAAGGTTGAAGCCAGGACCAGCGGGCGGTCCATGCGCACCACGCGGACCACGTCGCAGAGAACGCGCTCCCGGCCCCACTGCTGGTGCGCCTCCTCGATGGTCTTTGAGAAGCCGTAGTCGACGACGCGGGAGAAGTACTGTTCCGAGCCGGAGTACTGGTCAGCCAGCAGGAGCTCGTTGGTCCGGATCAGGCCGAGGGCGTCGTAGCTTTCGCTGGACATCGCGTTCTGGCCGCCCTCGCCGCGAGTCAGGGTGAGAATCGCCGTGCGCGCGCCCATGCCTCGCGATTCGTAGGTGAGCATGCCGCCGTCCTCGTCGTCGGGATGGGCGACGATGAAGAGGAGGCTGCCCCAGGTATTCAGCTTGCGCAGCGTTTGCGCGAGGCCATCGGCTCCCCGATCCTGAGGCAGTGTGTGCGCGTCGGGCGAGGCGGCAATCTGCGTGCGCCACGGGACCACCTGCGCGGCCACCGTGACCGTGGTCACGCAGAGAAGAACGGTAGCTGCAAAGGCCCGAGCCATCGAGCCAGGAGTGCATGGGCAGAGCAGAAGAGACCGTGGCGTCATGAATTGTCAGTGTATCGTGACGCGATCTGATACAAAGGGCTGAACCATGGCTTCGGAACCTACAGCGCCGGCAGCGGAGGGTCGTACGCCGGCGGGTCGGCGAGCGCCGGGGCCGGGCGGCAACGGCGCCGGGCCGCATCTGGAACGGCTGGTTGGATTGCCGAGCGCCATCACGCTGAACATGATGTACATGATCGGCGTCGGCCCGTTCATCACGCTGCCGCTGATCGTCGCCGCGATGGGCGGGTCGCAGGCGCTGCTGGGATGGATCCTCGGCGCGTTCATCGGGCTGTGCGACGGGCTCACCTGGGCGGAGCTGGGCGCAGCCATGCCGGAGGCCGGCGGTTCCTATACGTTTTTGCGCGAGATCTACGGCCGCAACGGCCTCGGCCGATATTTCTCCTTCCTCTATATCTTTCAGCTGGGTTTCAGCGCGCCGCTCTCGATTGCTTCCGGCTGCATCGGCTTTGCGGAGTTCGCGTCGTTCCTCTTTCCCCGGCTGAGCCATCCGATTATCGCTGCCTGGCCGAACGGCATTCACTGGACCAGCCTTCTGGCGGCGGGCGCCTGTGCTGCGATCGTCGCGATGCTCTACCGGGATATCCGGGCGATCCTGCGCACCGCATGGGTTCTGTGGGCGGGCGTGATGGCGGCGATGGCTATCGTCATCCTCGCCGGATTCACGCATCTGCACCCTGCGCTGCTGCACCTGCCGCCTCACGCGTTCAGCTTCTCGCCGGGCTTCTTTGCCGGACTCGGCTCGGCCACACTGATCGCCACCTACGATTACTGGGGCTATTACAACGTCGCCTTTATCGGTGGGGAGATTCGCGATCCGGGCAGAACCATTCCGCGCGCTGTTCTGTTTTCGATCGCGGTGGTGGCGGTTCTCTACATCTGCATGAACATCAGCGTGCTGGGTGTGATCCCGGCTCACGCGATGGGCAAAGGCGTGGTTGCGGAGACGGTGGTTTCGCGTATGGTCGCGGCCACCTTAGGACCCACGGCAGCGGTCGTCGTGACCTGCCTGATCATGTGGACGGCGTTCTCGTCGGTATTCGCGCTCCTGATGGGCTACTCGCGCGTTCCTTATGCGGCCGCGCTGGACGGTAATTACTTTCGCATATTTGCTCATCTGCATCCCAAACGAAATTTTCCCGACTTCTCACTCCTGGCGCTGGGTGCGGTCGCCATCGTTTTCTGCTTTTTCCGGCTGGTGCAGGTCATCGCCGCTCTGGACGTGATCCGCATCGTGCTGCAGTATCTGCTGCAGCAGATAGGTGTCATCGTGCTGCGCATTCGCCGGCCGGAGATGCCGCGGCCCTTTCGGCTTTGGTTTTATCCACTGCCGCCGCTGCTGGCGCTGGCGGGATTTCTGTTCATCCTTTTCTCGCGCACCCAGGGTCTGCGTGAGCTGCTTTTTGCCGTCGCCATTGCGTTGCTGGGCAGCGCGCTCTACTTTGCGCGGGCGCGCGGCCGGGGCGAGTGGCCCTTTAAACTGAAGGTGCAGGGGGCGGGTGATGGTTGATCTTTCTGTCGCAGGCGAAGACCTGGTGCTGCACGTGCGCGGCGCCGACCAGTTATGGGCATTGAAGAGCACCCTCGAGATCCCGCTGCGGCACATTGCTGGAATTGCCGCCGATCCGTCGATCGCTCGGGGCTGGTGGCACGGAGTCAGATTGCCCGGCACGAATATTCCCGGCGTTCTGACCGCCGGCACCTTCTACCAGCACGGCAAACGCATCTTCTGGGACGTGCATCATCCGGACAACACTGTCGTCATCGATCTTCGCGACGAGCGCTACAACCAGCTGATCGTCGAAGTTGCCGATCCCGAGGCAGCGGTGCGCCTGGCACACTCCGCCACCTCTTAACGGAGCTGATATGCCGGCGTCATCTGC
>JBAUZR010000549.1:0-3922 GCA_049585375.1 Acidobacteriaceae bacterium | reverse complement strand
CCGTCAGGATCATCACGACCAGAAAGGCGGGGATATTGAATCCGAAATGCCAGCCCGGGTTATAGAGATTGTTCCCCGCGAAGTCCTGGAGGCCGGTGGGCAGGTACGCGGGCGAGATCCATCGGAGCGCGGGATGGATGCCGAACCACTCGAGGAGCGCCTCGATATGCGCCGCGAACCCCACGCTCACCTACATGTTGGAGAAGGCGTATTCGAGGATCAGGTCCCAGCCGATGATCCACGCGATCAGCTCGCCCATGGTCGCGTAGGTATAGGTGTAAGCCGAGCCTGCAATGGGGATCATCGAGGCAAGCTCGGCGTAGCAGAGCCCGGTAAAGATGCAAACGATGGCCACCAGCACCAGCGAAATGGCGAGCGCCGGACCAGCGCCAGGGCGCCCGGCCATGGCCGTATGCGCGATCAGGAAATGCAGCAGTGGCGTGTTGCTGATCTCCGGCTTGTCGAACTTCTGGCCGGCCATGGCCGTGCCGATGACCGTGAAGATGCCGGAGCCAATGACCGCCCCAATGCCCAGCGCGGTCAGCGACCATGGACCCAGCGTCTTCTTCAGACTGTGTTCAGGGCGTTCGGAGTCGCTGATCAGCTTGTCGATCGACTTGCAAGCGAAAAGCTGTGTCCGGGGCTGGCTCCCTCCGGACCGGGATGGCGGCGCGGCGTTCTCCGGCAACGATGGCTCCTGGCAACAGGATGGATGGGAGAGAGTGTAGCTGGTTGGCGGGGCGCGGTGAAAGGAAATTCACCGGCCCCGCACCTGTTGAAACGGGGAGCTACCGCTTGCTCGCGCCGCGAAGGAGCTTCCGCACCTTCTTCTTGTTCGAGCCTCGCGGCGTCGTCCGCTTCGCTTTGGGGGCAGCCTTCTTGCGGGCTGCGCGTTTCACCTTCTTGCGTTCTGCCGTGTCTTCGATCTTTTTTGTATTTGCCATTCAGTTCCCTGGCCGCCAAAAGTGGTGGCGTGGTTGTGTAATTGAGCTTCTGCAAGGATAGATGAAACGCAGGCGATTCGCACACCCTTCTGGTCCGCATCGTCGCTGGCCGCTGCCCCCGGCCCGCGCAGAATGCCGGTTCTCTCCGCTATAATCCGCCTCACCATGCAAGTCTCCGCGCTTCTGTTGCTGCTCGGCGTGTCCCTTACCGCCGCTGCGCAGCCATCTATGTCGATGCCGGGCAGCGACACTCCCATCCCCGGCGAACGCCTGGGTACTGTCTCCTTCTCCGTCTCCTGCGCGCCTGCCATCCAGCCCGAATTCAACCGAGGCATCGCGCTCCTGCATGACTTCTGGTACGCAGAAGCGCGTCCGCAGTTCGAGCGCATCGTGCGGGCGGATCCCACGTGCGCCATGGCTCACTGGGGCATCGCGATGAGCGCCTTCCACCAGATCTGGGATCGCCCCGATTCCGAAACCATGAAGCTCGGGTGGGATGAAATCCGCAAGGCCGAGGCCGACCCGCCGCCGACCGCGCGTGAGCGGGAATACATCGCCGCGCTGGCTGACTTTTACAAGCCCGGTCCAGAGGACTACCCGGCTCGCATCGGCGCTTATTCAGCGGCCATGGGCGATCTCTATGCGCGGTATCCCGGCGATGTCGACGCCGGCGCTTTCTATGCGCTTTCGTTATTGGCGGCCAAATCGCCCACGGATACCAGCCAGACGCAGGAGCGCAAAGCCATGGCGGTCCTCGTGCCGCTCCTGGCCTCGCACCCTGATCATCCCGGACTGGTCCACTACACCATCCACTCCTGCGACAACCCGCCGATGGCCAAAGACGGCCTCGCCGCCGCACAGCACTATGGCCAGATCGCGCAGTCCGGCCCGCACGCCGTCCACATGTCCGGCCACATTTTTGCGCGCCTCGGCATGTGGCCCGACGATATCGCCTCCCAGTCGTCTTCCATCCAGGCTTCTGAAGCCGCCGAAGCCCGCCACATGAGCGGCATCATGGACGAGCCGCATTCCTACGATTTCATGATGTATGCCGACCTGCAGAGCGGTCAGGATGCCGCCGCGAAGCAAGTTCTCGACACGGTTTCCTCAGTCCTCGATCGCGTGAGCGCCATGCCGGGCATGGGCCACGACTACATGGCCGGGATGGTCGGCTACTACCGCCTCAAGTTTCCCGTCTTCTACTCGCTCGAGATGCGCGACTGGCCGGCTGCCGCCGCCCTTCAGCCTCCTGCGGGCGCGCTCCCCGTCGATCAGGCGATGGTCTGGTGGGCCCGCTCCGTCGCCGACGGCCACCTGCATCACGCCGCCGAGGCTCGGCAGGATCTTGCGCAGTTTGACACCCTGATCGCTGAGACCAGGAAAACCTCGCATGCTTTCGAAGCCGACTCAACCGGGGTCAGGATCTGGCACTCCGAGATCGTTGCCTGGGGCAGCTTTGCCGCCGGCCGCCAGGACGATGCCCTGCGGGAGATGCGCGCGGCTGCCGACCTGCAGGACAAAGTAGGCCAGGGCGAGGTCGATATCCCCGCGCGCGAGATGCTGGGAGATATGCTGCTCGAGCTGCATCAGCCGCAACAGGCCCTTGCTGAGTATCGCGTCGCACTCCGGCTGAGTCCCAACCGCTTCAATGGCCTTTACCGCGCCGGAAAAGCCGCCGAAGCTGCGGGCGACACGGCCGCGGCGGCGAATTACTTCACGGCGTTGCTGTCTTCGACGGGCAACGGCGAGCACTCCTCGCGGCCGGAACTTGCCTACGCAAAGAAATTCGTCTCTTCGGCTCAGATCGCGGCAAAGCAGGGAGGGAGATAGAAACGGATCAGGGCCCGTTGGGGAGGCCCTAGAGCCGCTCCAGCTGTGCGAATTTCTCCACCAGCTTTTTCACTCCGAATCCTGAAAATTGAACCGTAATCTTCGCGTCCTCTCCATCGCCTTCGCGCCGGAAGACGATCCCTTCGCCATATTTGGGGTGCCGCACCCGCTGCCCGCTCTTAAAGCCCTTCGCCCCGGTTGGCTCCGGAATATCCAGCTTCGGCCGCGCCCCTTTCGGGGGCACACCGCGTCCGCCAAAGAAACGTGCGATGTTATCGCCTGAATCGCCCCGGCCCGCACCTGCTGGACGGCTCGTCCTGCCCCGCTGGAATTCCGGTGTTCGCGTGCTCGCGCTCTGATCCTCATCTTCGTAGCTGTAGTGGCGTGAGCCGAAATCGTCGCTGCGGCCACGCCCGAACCGCGATCCACTCTCGGTATAGTCTGCCGCATACCCGCCCCATGTCGCGGGGCGCGTCCGCCCGCCGCTCAGGTCTTCCAGCAGGTGCTGTGGAATCTCTTCGAGAAAGCGCGAGGGAATCGTCGCCTCCGGCATGTCGTTGCCATAGCGCCGCCGGTAGCGCGCGCGCGTCAGCACCAGCGCGTCCATTGCGCGCGTCAGGCCGACGTAGCAGAGCCGCCGCTCCTCTTCCATCTGGGGCGGATCGCTCAAAGTCCGCGAATGGGGAAACAGCCCTTCTTCCATCCCTGCCAGAACCACCAGCGGGAATTCCAGCCCCTTCGCGGCGTGCAGCGTCATCAGGGTCACGCGCGCCGCGGGGTCGAACTGATCCACGTCGCTTACCAGCGCCGCGTGATCCAGAAACTCCGCCAGCGTCTCGCCTCGCTCCTGCGCATCCTGAGCGGCGTTGGCCAGTTCCTTCAGGTTTTCAATCCGCGAGAAGGCTTCCGGAGTGCCTTCTTCCTCAAGGGTCCGAATGTACCCAGTCCGATCGATCAGGAACTTGATCAGTTCGGGCAGCGTCGCCGCATCCCCCGGCTTGCGGAAGCCCGGAACCCCTTCCTGAGCCAAATCCTGCGTCAGGGGTTGTTCTGAGCCCTGAGCCCTGTGCCCTGTGCTCTGTTGCGGCGCGGCGGCGTGCGGTACAGGCGGCTCTTCGGCAAAAACGCTGAACGTCGCCGGATTGAAC
>JBAUZR010000548.1:0-5175 GCA_049585375.1 Acidobacteriaceae bacterium | reverse complement strand
CTGCGCTGCGGGGTCACGAGCGAGACTCATCGGGGTCATCTGGGATCCTCGTCAGGGGAAATGATCCGGGGTGCGTGAGCTGTGACGGCATTTTTGAGCAGATAGCTGACGAGATTGCTGAGCTGCGTTTGAGTGAGCGTGTTAGCGTAATCGCGCGGCATCCAGGAATGCTCGCTGACGGAGAGTTTCCGGATCCGGTCGCGGGTGATGCTGTGATAGGCACCATCTTCGCTCTGCAGGACGACGGTGAAGTTATCCTGCGAGCGGATCAGGCCGGCGAAGCTGGCTCCGTCCGCCGTCTCGAGGGTAACGAGGTGGTTCCTGTCGCCGGACGTGTCGGGAGGATTGGCAATAGAGGACTGGATGGAGGCGGCGGAGCGTCCGCGGGCGTAGCTGCTGAGATCGTCGGCCATGAACCCGCCACGGCCGTTGACGGAATGGCAGCGGGCGCACGAGCCTGGGGCGAAGAAGAGAGCCTCGCCGGCGTGCGGATCGCCGGGCAGTGCTGCCTGGGCAGTGCTGGTCATACCCTGGAGGTTGCGCAGGTAGGCGACGATAGCGTCGACCTGCTTTTCGCCGAGGACGCTGAAGGCAGGCATGCCGGCGGAGGGGATGCCATCGCTGACGATGGCGCGAAGTCGCGAGTCTGACATGGAAGCGACTTCCTGGGCCGTGGCGATGTTGGGCGCGCGCTCGCCACCGCGGCCGTCGCTGCCGTGGCAGGAGGCGCAGTTCTGAGAGAAAAGAACAGAGCCTTTGAGCGCGGGCCGGCGGCCCTGCTGGGCGCCGGCGCTCACCGCGGAGAGGGCGAGGACGGCAACGAGCAGCACGCAGAGACGCCTCCACGAGTTGTCGCGGATCATGGGTCGCTCTCTCCCAAAGCGGAATGTAAGACTGTAGCCGGCCTTATAGAGGCGACGGTGGCGCGGTGTCAACACGGCTGGTCTTCCTGGCGGAGGGATGAATTCTCTGCTGTGGTTACGTTCTGCGGCTTTGCGGGATCGCCCGGTTATCCGCACTTCGCTGGCGAGCCTGGTGTGAAGACTATGGTCCGGTAGAGACGTTCGGAAGAGGCGAATGCCCTGTTCGGGTCCGGGCAGGTGGTCCTGGCTGCGAGTCGGACAAATGTCCTGGAAGGGGGCTCGAGCGGGCAGGCTCATAGTGGGCGAACCAGGCCCTGTTCGGTGGACCGGGTATTGCGCGCGAGGAGCAGCACGAGAGCCATGCCGGCGATGGGGATAATACCGGCGAGGATCATCAGGGGATCGAAGCGGTGGGTACCGAGGGCGGAACGCGCGTCAGAGAGATGGCCGGCGAGTTCATAGACAACGATCGTGCACAGAGCAGCTCCGCTGCCGCTGAGGCCGCTGACGGAGGCGACGCATTCGGGATAGAAGAGATCGGAGGGAAGAACGTTGGCGATGGTGGTGTAGAGTCCATAGCCAAAACAGGCGACGGCGAAGAGGACCATGAGGATGGGGAGACTGGCAGTGAAGATGGTGGGGATGAGAAGGGCGATGGCGGCGGCCCCGATGACGAGGATCGTCTTGCGGGCTACAGATGTGGATGCGCCGGCACGGATGAGGCGGCCGGAGGCCCAGCCGCCGAGAATATTCCCAAGGTCGGTGGCGACAAAGGGAATCCAGAAGACGAAGATGCCGGTCTTCATGGAAACGCCTTTGGCGACCAGGTAAATGGGGAACCAGTCGGCGACGAAGAAGAAGACGGGATCAGAAAGGGTACGAGCGCTGACGACGCCCCACGTCTGGGGCAGGCGGAGGAGTTGCGACCAGCGGAGGGCGGCGCGGCGGGAGCTGCGATCGTCCGCAGAGTCGGCGAGGATGATGCGGAGCTCGTCTGGTTCGATGCGGGGGTGGTGCTGCGGCAGGCGATACATGGCGCGCCATACGAGGAGCCAGAGAAGTCCGAGGACACCAGGCACGACGAAGGCCGGCCCCATGCCCCAGCGTAAGTAGACGGGCAGGATAAGGAAGGGCGCGACGGCGGCGCCGATAGAGGACCCGCTGTCGAAAAACGCGGTGGCGAGGGCACGCTCCTGAGGGGGAAACCACTCGGAAACGGCTTTGGTGGCAGCGGGCCAATTGCCGGACTCGCCGGCGCCGAGGAGGAAGCGAATACCCATGAAGCCGTAGAGGCCGCGCGCTACGGGCGTGAGGATGGAGACGATGGAGTACCAGAGCACGGTGAGGGTGAGACCCTGGCGAGTGCCGAGACGATCCATGAGACGGCCGCACAGGACCTGACCGATGGCGTAGGCGATGCGAAACGCCACGACGATGTTGGCGTAGTCAGTGTTGGTCCAGTGGTGGCGGACTTTGAGCCAGGGAGCGAGAAGGGAGAGGCTCTGGCGATCGATGTAGTTGATGACGGTGGAGGCGAAGAGGAGGGCGGCGATCCACCAACGGAGGGCAGGCAGGGTGCGGACGTGGCCAGGACGGACTGCATCAGTTTCGCCGGAGTCGGCACTATGCGGAGTCATTGGAACGCAGGGTGTCGGGGTGGAAAAGGGCGGCGGAGTCTTTGTCCAGATATACCGTGGCGTTGGTGTGGGTACGCAGGATGGACGCCGGGGCCAAGGGGCTGATGGCGTCTTCGAGGCAGGTGCGGATGGCGTGCGCCTTGCGAGGGCCGGGAACAATGGCGAGGATCTCTTTCGCCTTGAGTACCTGGCGAACAGACATGGAGATGGCGCGCGCGGGGACGGCATCAAGGTTGGGGAACCAACCTTCGGCGACCTGTTGCCGGCGGCAGGCTTCGTCGAGTTCGACGATGATGTAGGGTTCCTCAGTGGTAAAGTCCGCGGGGGGATCGTTGAAGGCGAGGTGGCCGTTTTCGCCGATGCCGACGAAGGCGACGTCGATGGGGGCGGTGCAGATGGCGGCGCTGGTGTTCCCGATGGTATCCGCCGGGCGCCAGTCGCCCCGGAGGAGGTGGATGTCGCTGATGCCGGTTTTGGCGATCAGGCGCTCCTCGAGAAATTTGCAGAAGCTGGCGGGGTGCGTGGGGGGAATGCCGATGTACTCGTCAAGATGGAAGAGGGTGACGCGGTTCCAGTCGATGGCGGGGAGGGCCGTGAGGACTTCGAGGAACTCGAACTGGGAGGCTGCGCTCGCTCCCACGATGCGCGCGGCTCCTCGCTCGGCGAGGCTGCGGCGGATGGCGGAAGCGGCCTGTTCGGCAGCGGCGCGGCCGAGGAGCTCACGGTTCTCGCAAAGTTGAATGCGCATTGGAAATCCCTTTGGCTGAGGCCGCCGATGGTCAGGGCAGCGCGAAGGTGAACAGGTCGTCCCCGGAAGCAATGGCGACGTATTGCTTGCCGTTGACGGCATAGCTCATGGGCGAAGCATGGATGGTCTGGCCAGTGTTGAAATGCCAAAGGGACTGGCCGGTGGCTCCTTCGACGGCCTCGAAGGAGTCGGCATCGTCGGCAAAAAAGACCAGGCCGGTGGCGGTGCTCATGACGCCGCCCCACGACTGACCATCGCCGGCCTGCTTGTATTTCCAGACGACGCGCTTCGTTTTGCGATCGAAGGCGATGAGGTATTTCGTGCTGCGGCCGTGGGGCTCCTGGCGGCTGCCGGTTGCGTAGAACTCTTTGCCTTCGGTGAATCGCTCGGGCTTGACGAAGTTGACGGTGCACTGATCGAGGGCCATCAGGTAGTAAAGGCCGGTTTTCTCGTTCCATGAAGGGGAAAACCAGTTGGTGGCGCCGGAATCGCCAGGGCAGGTGAGTGTACCCGCGTCGGAGGGCTGGACGGTGGTGAAGATGGGACGGCCCTGCGGGTCGATTCCTTTCGCCCAGTTGATGCGTTCGGCAAACGGAGTGGCGGAGAGGAAGTGTCCGTTGGTGCGATCGAGAATGTACAGGAAGCCGTTACGGTTGGCTTCGATGAGGAGCTTGTGCGGCTGGCCCGGATCGTCTGCGTCGAGGAGCACCGGGGTTTCGACACCGTCGTAATCGTAAACATCGTGGGGCGTGAACTGGAAGTACCACTTCAGTTGCCCGGTGTCCGGGTCGAGAGCGAGGACGCATGCTGTGTAGAGGTCGTCACCGGGGCGGACGCTGCCGTCGTAGTCGGGCGCGGCGTTACCGGTGCCCCAGTAGAGCGTGTTGAGGTCCGGATCGTAGGTGCCGGGCATCCAGGCGGTGGCGCCGCCGTGAAGGTAGAGCTGACCTGGCCAGCTGGAGGAGCCGCGTTCACCGGGAGCGGGGATGGTCCAGCGCCGCCAGACGAGGACGCCGGTTTGGGCGTCGAAGGCGGCGATAAATCCACGGACGCCGTCGTCGCCGCCGGAGGTGCCGACGATGATTTTGCCGTGCACGACGAGGGGCGCGCTGGTGGCGCCGTAGTTCCTGTTCCACGCGGCGTAGGCCACGTCCCAGATAAGGTGACCGGAGCGGGCATCGAGACAGAGCAGATGCGCGTTGTCGGTTTCTGTGTAGAGGCGGTCGCCCCAGATCGCGACGCCGCGGCTAATGTGGCCGGAGGCATCATCGATGAGACCGGAGGAGACGGGCCGCGCATAATGCCAGAGGACCTGGCCGTCAACAGCGTTCAGCGCGTAGACATCGTTGGAGGCGGTGACGTACATGACGCCGTTAACGACGACGGGTGTGACCTCGAGGGTGCCGGCGTTGTTGGCGTGGAAGACCCAGGCGGCGCGGAGTGCACCGACGTTGGCGGGAGTGATCTGGTCGAGGCTGCTGTAGCGTCTGCCGGTGTAGTCGCCGTTGTAAGTGGGCCAGTTAGCTCCAATGGAATGGGCGTTGAGCTGGGCCTGGGTGACGTTGGGAGTTCCTGCGGCCGGAGGCCCGGCGTTTTGTGCGCCGGCAGCGACGGCCGCCAGGAGAAGCCCGGCGCAGGGGCCGATCGTTCTGCTTATGTAACGAATTAAGTTACACATCGAGAGTCTCACGATGCCCCGTTCTCGCCGTCGACGAGGACTTCGCCCAACGCGCCGCGGTCCACATGGTTGTTATCGACGAGGTGCACGGAGACGCGCATGACGCCCGATCCCGGAATGTTGGTGTGCAGTTCGATTTCGTCGCGGGGAGTAACCGGTTGCAGATCGATTGCCTGCTGTTCGGCGCCGCCGCGATCGTACAGGATCGCCTGGAGGTGTCCTGGGAAGAAGACGCCGAAGCGGCCGGTG
>JBAUZR010000547.1:0-2782 GCA_049585375.1 Acidobacteriaceae bacterium | reverse complement strand
AATCCAATGAAGGTGAAGGTGTTTTGTGAGTAGGGCGGGCGGCGCGCAGGGTGCAGGCGAGCGGATAGCGTATGGCGATTAGCGGATAGCGGACAGCGGGCGCGGGCCGCGATCCAAACGAAAAGCTCAGATTGGATGGCCGTTGTCGTTATGAGCGACAGCGGTACTAAGGCGAAGTGCGCGTAAAAGCAGCGTTCAGCGTATAGCGATCAGCGCTCAGGGGTGCAGCGAACAACCAACTCACAGGTGAAGACAAGAGGGCCCAGATACGGCAAGAAAGAAATCAATCAGGAACAGCGAGGACCAGGAGATGACGAACACGACGATAGCAGCGATGACGATGCCGAAGGCGCATCGGGATCGGGGAATTGAAGGCGGGATGGCGCGGTGGTATGCGAAGACCACGGCCCGGTCCATGCAGGAATTTCAGAAGCTGGCGCAGCGGATCGCGGGCGAGTTGCCGGAGGGCGGCAGGGTGCTGGAAGTGGCGCCGGGGCCAGGGTACTTCTGTATCGAGCTGGCGAAGCTGGGGCCCTACGCGGTTGCGGGCGTGGATCTGAGCCCCACGATGGTGGAGATAGCGCGAAAGAAGGCAGCGGAGGCGGGGGTGCAGGTGGAGTTTCAGCAGGGGAACTCGGCGAACCTGCCGTTTCCGCGGGCGAGCTTCGATTTTCTGGTGTGCCGCGCGGCGTTCAAGAATTTTGCGCAGCCGGTGAAGGCGCTGCAGGAGATGTACCGGGTGCTGAAGCCAGGCGGGCGAGCGCTGGTGATCGATCTGCGACGGGATGCGTCGTGGGGGGATGTGAACCATGCGGTGGATGAGATGGGGCTGGGGCTGGTGAATCGCGTGATCACGAAGCTGACGTTCCGCTTCATGCTGCTGAAGAACGCATACGCTCGGGAACATTTCGAACATATGACGGCGCAGACGGCGTTTTCGGAAGTGGAGATTCGCGAGAGCGGGATCGGGTTCGAGGTGTGGATGACGAGGGGCAGGGAATAGGGATTGGGGGTGGGCGAGCGATATAGCGTGTGGCGTTTAGCGTATCGCGAATTCCTTGAGGTGCAGTGGGCGCGCCGGGCTTTCGGGCTCGGCGTTTTCTTTTGGGGGAGACGACGGTTCGGCAGATGGAAGACCGATATCACCACAGAGGACACAGAACCGGGGCACAGAGCCTCGACACAGAACCTCGACACATAGCCTGATGGCTTCACAGGAGATCAGCTTTCAACTGTGATTCGTCTTTGAGGCAAACCATGCACAATGGGCTGCCACCCTAAAACCTTATGCCGCCGCCGAAGAGGAGGGTAATGGAGGAGCGGCGGCGCGGGGCGTAGGCGAGGTCCTGGTTCTGGGGCAGGTGGATGTCGGCGGCGTGGTAATGGATATAGGTATTGCCGGCTTCAGCGCGCAGCAGGAGATGGCGCGAGGGATAGACCTCGAGGATGCCGCCGGAATCGAGGGCGAAGTCGGTGGTCTTCTCCCAGTTGACGGCGGGCGGGTTTTCGCGCCAGACGGTGCGAGAGAACTGGATGGCGCCGGGGCGAGCCTTTGCAAAGTAGCCCATGCGGCCGCGGCGGATGCCTGCTTTGAAACCGGCAAAGGCGTCGGTTGTGGTGCCGCCATCCTGGGGATAGATGAAGCCGTCTTTTTGCGGAGCGTAGAAGGCGGTGGTGTCGATGGAGAGATAGCGGGAAAAGTTCCACGAGAGGAACGCGCCGGCGCCGGAGTTGGCCTGCATTTGTGCGAGGGAGAGATGGACGCGCTGCTGCAGAGAGTAGAGAACGCCGAGATCGATGGGCTGACGCGCGGGGGAGCGCTCGGTCTCGTCGTGGAAGGCGCCGAAGCGGTGAGCGAGGGAGACGGCGAGGCCGAGGTGGTCGGCAAGGTGGGCTTCGTGAAGGTCGAGGAAGCTGGGTGTGCGGACGAGGACCTGGTCGTATTCGGCGAGGAGGGTTTGAGAGACGTCGAAGCGGAGGATAGTGCGCGGGGAGGGGTAGAGTTCGAGGACGCCTCCGGTATCGAGGGCGAAGTTGGTGCGGCGCTGGAATTCGGAGGGCAGGTCGGGATGGATCTGGACATTCAGGCCGGGGGAGAAGGAGGCGAGACCGGGTTCGATTTTGCCGTAGAGGCCGAAGCGGCGGCGCCGCCATCCGGCTTTGACACCGGCGAGGGCGAGGAACTCATGGCCGTTATCAACGCCGAAGGAGGTCTGGAAGCCGGGAAGGTAACCGACGGAGCCTTCGAGGGCGAGGCTGGGGGAGAAGTTCCAGGTATAACGGCCGAAGGGGCCGGGGAAGATGTGGCGGGGTCCGCTGTAATCGGGCAGGGAGCTGGGAGCAACGTAGACGTAGAGGCTGGAGGTCTGGGACTGGAGGCCGAGGCCGACTTCCTGGCGGGTGAACTGTTGAGCGGGAGAGCAAACGGGGAGCAGCAGGAGTAACCACAGCAGTGGAAGGGCGTAGCGCCCGAGGAACTGCAGGACCAAGGAGTCTCTCCGTCAGAGGGGAGCTGCAATGGTCCTATGGTAACCGAGCGGGTGCGGAATGCTGTTACTGCGGCTGTGCGGAAACCTCGACGGGACGGGTGTCGGCGGCGTCGGCGTTTTTATGGAGCTGATGGTGGAGGCAGTAGAGGGCAAGCTCGAGACGATCGGAGACGCCGAGCTTGTCGTAGATCTTGCGCAGGTAGTTTTTGACGACCTGTTCTGTGGTGCCGAGCTGGTAAGCAATCTCCTTATTGCGCTTGCCCTGGGTGATGCCGGCGATGATGAGCATCTCT
>JBAUZR010000546.1:0-3783 GCA_049585375.1 Acidobacteriaceae bacterium | reverse complement strand
GGTATCGCCGCCCAGCACCACCACGTACACGGTGACCGCAACGGGAACGGGAGCGAGCGCGACGGACAGCGCGACGGTGACGGTGGCTGCGCCTGCGGTCCCCGGCACTCCCCAGTCGGCAATTACGCACCTGATCGTGCTGATCCTGCAGAATCACTCCTTCGACAACCTGTTTGGGACGTTTCCGGGAGCCGACGGACTGAATTCCAGCCTGCCGAGCTATACGCAGACGGATGCGGCGGGGAAGACGGTGACGCCGACGCTGATGAGCCAGCTGGACGCGCCGAATATTAACCACGACATCACGACATATACCGAAGCGTGGGACAACGGGAAGATGGATAAGTACGCCTACACGAACGGCGACGTTTCCATGGACTACTACGACAACACGGTGTCGGGACCGGCGACGGATGGGACGACCTGGGGGATCGACACGATCTGGGGATATGCCGATCAGTACGCGCTGGCGGACCACTTTTTCTCTTCGTCGATGTACAGCGAGCCCGCTCAGATGCTGTATATGATTGCTGCGACTACGCACGATGCGCGGACGGCGGGGAGTCTGCCGTACTACGACAAGTGCGATGCGCAGCAGCTGGCGGCGGGCGGGGCGACGGTGGCGGTTCCACTGACGGAAACGACCGTGGGCGACCAGATGAACACGGCCGGAGTGTCGTGGGCGTGGTACCAGGGGAATTACGCGACCTCAGTGAATGGAACCTGTATCAATTACATTCCGCAGGAGAACGCGTTCCAGTACTTCACGAGCACGGAGTATTCGGCGAATCTGCAGGACATCAGCCTGCCCAGCTTAAAAACAATTCTGGCGAACGGGACGCTGCCGTCGGTGGCGTTTGTGACGCCGCCGGGGGACGTGGACGAGCATCCGGGATCGGCCCCGGGCGACATGGCGAATGGCATTGAGTGGGTGGATAACTTCGTACAGAAGGTGGAGAGTTCGTCGTACTGGCAGAACACGGCCATTGTGATGCTCTACGACGAGAGCGGGGGCTGGTACGATCACGAGGCTCCGCCGCAGCTGCCGAATGCGTTCGGGCTGGGAGCGCGGGTACCGGTAATCGTGATTTCGCCGTACGCCAAGGCGGGCTACATCTCGCACCAGCAGATGGATTACGTGTCGATCCTGCGGTTCATCCAGTGGAACTGGGACCTGGGCATGTTGCCGGCGACCGACCAGCAGACGCGGGAGCAGCAGTCGGGCGACCTGTGCGATCTGCTGACGTCGACGTGCGGAGCGCCGTGACCAGATGACAGGGTGCGGGGCAGCCGTAGCTGGTAGCTGAGAAGCGGTCAGCGGCGAAGCTGTCAGTGGAAAGACGGTCAGGTTAGGCCGGATCTCTGAATCGATGCCGGGATGCTTGACAGTCCGTGCCAGCGGACTATAGTCTCGCGGCCACTTCCCCCGGGAACTTCCTGAAACTGATTTCTTTTCCAAGGAGAGCGTGTATGCGCGGGAATCTGTGTGCGGTGGCGGTGTCTTTAGGTCTGAGCCTGGCGGCTGCGGTACCTGCGGGGGCGCAGGTGGGCGGCGGCGACAAGGCCGCGATCGAGGCGGTGTATCACCAGTTCGATGCCGCGTTCACCAGTAAGGACGTGAACGGGATCATGGCGCTGTATGCGCCCGATGTGTTCGTCTTCGATGTGATTCCGCCGCGGCAATATGCGAGCTGGGACGCCTACAAGAAGGACTGGGTGGACCTTTTTGCGGCCAATCCGGGGCCGCTGACCAGCCATGTGGTCGATTTGAGCATCACGGTTGTCGGTTCGGTGGCTTACACGCACTACATCGATGCCGGCTCGATGACCGATAAGGATGGCAAGCAATCGCAGATGGCGGTGCGATGCACGGATGTGCTGCGGAAGAAGAACGGGAAGTGGCAGATCGTGCAGGAGCACAACTCGGTGCCGGTGGATCTGGCGACGGGGCAGGGGGACATGCTGTCGAAGGAGTGAGGCAGCCTGGAGCCCTGGAGCCTGTAGCTGAGGGGCGGCCAGGGGCGAAAGACGGTCAGCGAAGAAACCGTCGGCGGCGCAACTTCTGGTCCGGGCGGGCGTTGGTAGAAGCATGACCCGAGCGAGCAACCAGGCCTGGGATGAGCGCGTGCATGGACCGGTGGTGGAGACGGCCGTCGAGGATCCGGCGATCCGGCAGAGGGTGACTCCGGTCACGCGTCGCGCCTTTCTGAAGGGCGGGGCACTGGCGGTGGTGGGGACGGCGGCGGTGCCGGCGTTCCTGACCCGGACGGTGCTGGCTCAGGCGACGGATGCCCAGGCGCGGGGCAAGAAGCTGGTGGTGATCTTCCAGCGCGGAGCCGCCGATGGGCTCAACGTCGTGGTGCCGCACCGGCAGCCGTCGTACTACCAGTACCGGCCGCAGATCGCCATTCCGCAGAACGCGGTGATCGACCTGGATGGGTTCTTCGGGCTGCATCCCGCGATGGCGCCGCTGAAGCCGCTGTGGGACCAGGGGCATCTGGCGGTGGTGCATGCTTCAGGGTCTCCCGACCCGAGCCGATCGCATTTTGACGCACAGGACTTTATGGAGTCGGGGACGCCGGGGCTGAAGGCGACACCTGACGGCTGGCTGAATCGGGCGCTGCGGGCAGAGGACGCGGCTTGTCCCGAGTGCCGGCATACGCCGTTTCGAGCGGTGGCGCTGGGGGCGGAGATTCCCCGGACGCTGCAGGGGCGGATCGAGGCTGTGGCGCTGGACCGGATCCAGGACTTTGGGGTGCAGTCGAGTGCGGCGGCCGAGGGCTTTGCGGCGATGTACGACGAGAGCACCGATGCCGTCCTGCATGGGACGGGGCAGGAGACGTTCGAGGCGGTGCGGATGCTGCGGGCGACCGATCCGGCGAGGTACACGCCGGCGGTTGGAGTGGAATATCTAGGTGGGCCGTTCGGCAATAGTATGAAGCAGATCGCGCAGCTTCTTAAAGCAAACCTCGGAGTCGAGGCGGCCTTCGCGGATATCGGCGGATGGGACACCCACCAGAACCAGGGCAGCAGCGAGGGGCAACTGGCGGGGCGGCTGCGGGAGTTCAGCGCGGGACTGGCGGCGTTCTGGACGGACATGGGTGACCAGGCCGAGGATGTTGTGCTGGTGACGATGTCGGAGTTTGGGCGGACCTGCCGGCAGAACGGGACGGGCGGAACGGACCATGGACATGCCAACGTGATGTTCGCGCTGGGTGGACCGGTGCGGGGCGGACGGGTGTATGGGCGGTGGCCGGGAATGGCGCCGGAGCAGCTGTATCAGGGACGGGACCTGGCGATCACAACGGATTTTCGACAGGTGCTGAGCGAAGCGGCGTACAAGACGCTGGGGGCACGGAATCTGGAGATGGTCTTCCCTCAATCCGGATTGAGCAGGAGAAACTTCCTGAACATTCTTCAAGTGTAAGTTGAAGGACTCAGGTTGGTTAACCCCCTGTGGAAATCTGTGGAAAACAGGGAACGGAAAGGGAGCCCGGCAGGCCCGATGAGGGCGGCTGGGTTTTCCGTTTTTGGGGTGGCGAGAGCGAGAGCGATCCTCGAATTTCACAGGGGATGCCAGGCCGAAAATGTTATGGTGGCGGCAGCCCTCACGTTACAGTTGGAACTCCTTGCCCCACGTGGGGGAGTGCCTGCGCGTGCTGAATCTGGTATGCACGAAGCATCTCCAAACGAGCCAGGAAACGTCTCATGAAGCCTGCGTGGTACGCCGCTTTCGCCCTGCCCCTGATCAGCTTGTCCCTCAGCTACCCTCAGGCCCCCCCG
>JBAUZR010000545.1:0-2561 GCA_049585375.1 Acidobacteriaceae bacterium | reverse complement strand
GTCGCCAACGTGGCCACCAGCCCGGACTGGCAGCAGAGCGCCAGGAGACTCGAAGACATCCTCATGGCAGGTTCACGACCGGTCAAATAAAACTCCCATTCGGTCGGGGATCGAGTTACACCCCCGGGCGCCGTTGGTCTTAAGGACTGCGGGGTGAACGAGTTGAATTCGCTTCCGAGATCTGCACTAACAGTAATATACGCCTTGGCGGATATGATTAGAAGACCGCAGGTTTTCGTCGCGGCGCATGAGGTCTCAATGAACAAGTCTTCATCTTTGCAAGTCTTCCACGGTGTAACCAAGAGAAGGGGAGTCTCGTCTGAAATAGTAGGTGAAGGATCTGAATCCAACCTGGCATCTCACAAGGAGCGGTCACACCCAGGTGTGGATGCGCAGTTGCAGCGGGAGTCAATGAACGATTTGAAGAAGGACAGATTGACGCGGGCTCCGTATTGAGAATACGCAACCTGTGTTTTCAGGTAGTTGCTTGTCGCTGGATGATCATTTCCTCGTCATCCAGCTTTCCCGGCACACACACATACACAACATATCGTCCCGATAATCAGACAAGGGTCTATTGCACATAACTACAGCTCACCTGAACCGCATCGCTACTGCCGTACCAGAGCACGATGTGCATGACGCCTTCGTCGTCTTCGCAGAGAAGATGCTTGCCGACCCGCGGCTGCGCGCGGTCTTCCGCCGCATGGTGAGCCGCGCCGATATCGCGCATCGCTATTCATTCCTCGACCCTGAGAAAGGTGTCGGCCAATTCTCGTCGCATACCGCGCATGAGTTTTACCGGCCCGGCAACTTTCCCAGCACGACGCGGCGTATGGAGGTATTCGAGCAAAGCGCTCCGGTGCTGATGAGGAAGGCGGTGGACGGGCTGGCGCTCAATGAGGAGGAACGCTCCGGCATTACGCATGTGCTGGTAACGTGCTGCACCGGGCTTTATGCGCCGGGGCTGGACTTTGAGATTGTCGATCACCTCGGGCTTTCGGCGGGGGTGGAGCGCACGATGATTGGATTCATGGGATGCTATGCCGCGATCAATGCCCTGAAGCTGGCGCGGCACATTGTGCGATCAGAGCCGAAGGCAGGTGTGCTCATGCTGAACCTCGAGCTGTGCACGCTGCACTTCCAGGAGACGCAGGAACTGGAACAGGTGCTCTCGTTTCTGGTGTTTGCCGATGGAGCGGCGGCGAGTCTGATTACTGCGCGCGAGCAGGGGTTCGCGCTCGACAGCTTCAAGGCAGTGATGGTGCCCGAGACGGGGGGACTGATCACGTGGAAAATCCGCGACCTGGGATTCGACATGCTGCTCTCCGGGCAGGTGCCGGCGGAGCTGGGCCGCGCGCTTCACGAGGGTGAGCTCATGGCCGCGCGGGACAGCATCGATCTTTGGGCGGTGCATCCCGGCGGACGGTCGGTTCTGGATGCGGTGGAGAAGGGACTGGAACTGCCAGCCGATGCACTGGCCGCATCGCGAGAGGTGCTGTCGTGCTTCGGGAACATGTCGTCGGCGACAGTGATGTTTGTGCTGCAGCGGATGATGCAGCAGGCGCAGCCGGGCCAGCGCGGATGTGCGATGTCCTTTGGCCCTGGTCTGACAGCGGAGACGATGCGCTTCCATGTGGTCTAGTGCGGAGATCGACTTCAGACGGCGAGCTTCTCCGGGCGACCTGCCGGAGCTGATGGATGGCGACTGCAGCTATGAGGATTTCCGTGACTGTCTGGGCAATCTGGCGCAAGTCAACCGCTGGTTGCTGGGTTATCGGCCGACGCTGGCGTGGCTGGAGCGTTTGCCACGTGGACTGCGGGATCCGGTACACATCGTCGACGTGGGCTGCGGCGGCGGCGATCTGCTGCGGCAGATTGCAGGCTGGGCGCGCAGGCGGGACATCGCTGTACAGCTGACGGGGATCGACCTGAATCCTTATGCAACGCGCGCAGCAGCGGAGTTCACACCGAAGGAGCTGGGAATCGTATGGGTCACCGGCGATGCTCTGGAGTATCGACCGAAGAAGCCGGTGGATATCGCGGTGAGCTCGCTGATGGCGCACCATCTGGAGGATGAGGAGATCATTGCGCTGCTGCGGTGGATGGAAGCGACTGCACAGGCAGGCTGGTTCATCAATGATCTGGAACGGTCGGAGCGGAGTTGCAGAATGTTTGGGTGGGTGGCGGCGGCAGCGGGATGGCACCGGTTTGTGCGGCATGATGGGCCGGTGTCCTTCCGTCGGTCCTTTCGGAAGGAGGACTGGCTGCGGTTGCTGGCTGTGGCTGCGGTTCCGCGGGAGGCCGTGGCGGTGGAGCATTGGTGGCCGGGACGGTTGTGTGTAGGACGGTGGAAGTGAGGTCGGTTTCGGCCGGGGGCGGCCCGGCTGACACGTTGCTGGCGGGTAGTGTCCATTGCGGTGAGATGCTCTCGCTGTCGCGAAACTCGTGGCAGAACTCGTCACGTCTAACTATCTGAGAGCGAATCATGCCGACTTCCACTTTGCTGGCACCGAGTACCGCCGGTTCCAGATTCAAGACGATTCTCTGGGTTTCGCTTG
>JBAUZR010000544.1:0-7569 GCA_049585375.1 Acidobacteriaceae bacterium | reverse complement strand
CTGGACGGAAATCTGACCGGCGTCGCGATGCAGTCGGTGGCGTCGCATATGGACCAATGCCGCGACTGCGCCGCAGACTTTGGAGAATGGCGCAAGCTGCAGTATGCGCTGGCGACCCTGACGCCGGTGCGGCCGCCGGCGGATCTGAGCCTGCGCATCCGCGTGGCCCTGTCGCAGGAGCATGCGCGGACGGCGAAGAACACGCTGGCCGGCTGGAAGGTGAAGTGGGAAAACTCGGTGGCGCCGTTCCTGCTGCAGGCGGGAGCGGGACTGGCGAGTTCGCTGGTGCTGGTCGGCACCATGGCGTTTCTGATCGGAGCGTTTGCCGCACCGGAACCGGCGTCGGCGCGCGACGAACCTCTGCGCATGGCGACCGCGCCGCACTTCCTGTATTCGACCATGGAAGCGAATGCGGGAACGGTGGACGGCAAAGGGACGCCGGTCACGGTCGAGGTCTACGTGGACGCGCAAGGGCGCGTGTACGACTACGACATCGTCTCGGGTCCGAGCGATCCAGCGACGCGAGCGGAACTGGAGACGTTGCTGCTGTCGAGTAAGTTCCAGCCGGCGGAGTGGTTTGGACAGCCGGTGCGGGGCGTGGCGGTGCTTTCGTTCTCCGGCGTGGACGTCCAGGGTTAAAGTTGCGCCGGGAGCCTGGGGCTCGGATCCGGGAGGGTGCCGTTCCTGCTTTCTCCGGTGATCTTTCTTTCCAGCTTGTTATGTGTGAGAGACAAAGCACCTCGAGCGATCTCCTGGCGTGTGTATCGCGAAGACTGGGCTTGCCCGTACTTAACACAGGGAACAGGGGTTAGTGGTACGGTTGATTGCGGTTTCGACCTTATTGAGGTCAGCATCTGTAGCCCAGGGACTGGCGGAGCATAGATCCAGAGTTTCCGGTGCCTGCCAGGATCGGAACGATTCGACTCTCTCCCCTCCGTTTGGCGCGGAAGCTCTTTAGCTCCAACGCGCGAGCTTTCGTAAGGCTTGAGCGGAAATCCACAGACAGGTGGAGAAATGCGCATCGCCATCGTCTCGGACGTTCACGGGAACCTGACGGCGCTGGAAGCCGTGATCACGGACCTGCGTTCGACGGCGCCGGATCGCGTGTTCCTGGGAGGGGACCTGGCCGACGGCGGGGCGCGGCCGGTGGAGGTGTTGGACCGGATACGGGCGCTGGGATGGCGCGGCGTATTGGGCAATGTGGACGAGATGCTGTTCCGGCCCGAGGCGCTGGAGGCATTTGCAGCAGAGTCGAAGGCACCGGCGGCACTGTGGGATGCGGTGCGGGCCAATGCGGCGGCAACGCGAGCAGCCCTGGGCGACGAGCGGCTGGCGTGGCTCAGTGATTTGCCGGGTGAACTGCGCGAAGAGGGTTTGGCTCTGGTGCATGCGCAGCCGGGCGACTGCTGGCGTGCTCCGGGAATTGACGGGAGCGAGGCGGAGCTGGCGAAATTGTATGGGCCGCTGGACGCTGCGGTGGTCGTCTACGGGCACACCCATGTGCCGGGCGTGCGGCAACTGGGCGGAGGTCTGACGTTGGTGAACGCCGGGAGCGTGGGGCTGCCGTTCGATGGGTACGCGCGGGCTTCGTACGCGGTGGTGGAACCGGGTGCGATGGCGGTGATTCGGCGCGTTGAGTATGACGTGGAGCGGGAGCTGCGGGCGCTGGTGGAGTGCGGGCTGCCGGGAGCGGCGTGGACGGCGAGGATGCTGCGGGCGAAAGGAGCGCTGCTGCCTTAGACCTCAGGGACTAACGACCGGGGCTGCAGGCCATGGGTTCAGAGGCTAAAGCCCAAATTCATTTGGAAGCATTTTCGGCACGACCAAGGTCATGCCCTGATACCAAAACCCGGCAGTTCAGGGATATTCAAGTGCAAGCGTCTTTATTGGTTTGTTCAGGACAGTTTGGTTAGAGGGTATTCCGCCTTTGATCGCAGTATTCCGCGCACGCCGGAACTTCAGGGATGAAGCGCCGGTTTAGTTGAACGGAAGGGACGCGGCCGGTCTTCCCAGCGACATCTTCTCGGGGCAGAGGTGCTTCGCTTCAAGGCGAAGGCGCTCGGCCGGAGTGTGGTATCCACCGATGGTGCTCATACAAAAACGGCACACCAGGAGAGTGGACACTTTTCCCACCACGCGAACAGGGGGAAGCTGACTGGGAATAACGTGCGTGGTCTTGACGGAAGGATTCATCGCTTACTCTCCTCAGAGGTCGCGACGTGGCGGGCCCTGACGCCGTGTGTTTCTATCAGCCTTAGTATCGCAGAAATCCTCGCGAAAACAGCGGGGTTTTCGTGAATTTCGCAAGATGACGTTACCAAAGATCGACGTGTAAAGGGTTACACGCAGAGGACCCTACGACGTGGCGCTCGACAGCGTAAACATCGATGCCGGCAACCGGGGGAGAGGTTGTCGAGGAGTGCGCAGCCTTAAAGAAATCTAATGCGGAGCCGATAGAGGCGGCAGGAGATTTCGATGGCAACGATAGTGACCGTCCACGCCAGCCCGATTGTGCTGGTGGGGTGCGCGGATGCGGAGACGAGCGAAGAACTGACGGCCATTCTGGAGTCGTGGCATTACGCGGTGGAAGTAACGGCGAGCGGGGTGGAGACGCTGGTGCGGCTGACGGGGCCGACGCCACCAGCGATGGCGCTGCTGGACATGGACCTGCCCGGGCCGGGAGGAGCAGAGATTGCGGCCGAGTTGCGTCGGCGCCGCGGGCCGCGACCGGCCTGGGTGGTGTTGCTGAGCCGTCAGGCAAGCCGGGAGCGGGTGCGATTGGCGCTGGAGTCGGGGTGCGACGACTTCCTGAAGGTTCCCGCGGAATCCGGGGATCTGAGGGTACGGATACGGGTAGCGGAAAGGGTGCTGGCGCTGGCCAACCAGGTGCAGAAGCAGTCGGCGGAGCTGCGCTACCACGCAACCCACGACGGGATGACGGGCCTCTGGAATCGGGAAGCGCTGCTGAGTCTGATTTTTCAGGAGACGGACCGGGTGCAGCGGATGCGAACACCGCTCAGCCTTATGCTGCTGGATCTGGACGATTTCTCACGGGTGAATCACGACTATGGGTATGAGGCCGGGGACCGGGTGCTGGTGGAGCTGGCGAGCCGGTTCCGGCGGCAGCTGCGCAGCTATGACCTGATCGGGCGGTGCGGGGAGGATGAATTCCTGCTGGCGCTGCCGGGGTGCACGCTGGCGAGCGCGAAGGCGCTGGCGGGACGGATCCGGGAGGGGATCCTGGCCAGGCCCTTCGCGGTGGGGCATGAAGCAACGACGCTGACGGCGAGTATCGGCGTGGCGACGAGCCAGGGGCGGTCGCCGCTGATTGTGCTGCGGGAGGCCGAGCGCGGACTGGCGGAAGCGAAGCTGGCGGGGAAGAACCGAGTGTGCGGCGACGGGCCGGAGGTGTACGAGGCGGTGGCGGAGGTGGCCGACCAGGAAGCGGTGTGACGCAGCTTCGGCGGTGCGTGGCGGCGGACCTGGCAGACGAAAGAAGCGGTGAGGGAGATCTGTTCTTCCTCTAGACCAGTCCACGCAGTCGGGCGATGAGTTCGTCGGGGTGGATGGGTTTGGGGAAGAGCTCAAAGTGGTAGCCCTGCTCCTCGGCGCGGCGCATCAGTTCGCTGGTGGCGGCCTGACCGGAAAACAAAAGGACGCGGGTCTGAGGAAACTCGTTGCGCAGGCGTACGCCCAGGTCCACGCCGGTCATGCGGGGCATGAGCACATCGCTGAGCACGATGTCGGGCCGGAAGCTGCGGGCCATCTGGAGAGCATCTTCGCCACTGATGGCTTCCATGGCTTCGAAGCCATGGGCATTCAGGATTGCGGTGACGGTTTGCGCAATCAGCGGTTCATCGTCGACGACGAGAACGCGCAGGATGGCAGGCGCGGCCAGGAGGCCATCGGATTCCGTATCTTCGGGAAGGGGTGGGATGGGCCCTTCGAAGGGCAAAAAAGCAACCTGGTCCAGCAAGGGTGAGCCTCCTGATCTCTCTACATGAGCCGTGGAGGAGGGGAGCTGGGCTTGTTCCGGGAATCCGCCACCGCCACCATCGGCAGAAATATCCTAAACGTTGTTCCGTGTTTTGTCGGTTCGATCTCACTCAGGACGCTGATGGTTCCGCCCCAGGATTCGACAAACTGACGGACGACCCAGAGGCCGAGGCCGGTGCCGGCGCCTGCCTTGGTGGTGAAGAAGGGCTCGAAGAGGCGGGGCAGGTTAGGGGCGGGAATGCCGGTGCCGCTGTCCTCAACGGTGACGAGGAGGCCTGGCTTGTCGGTGGATTCGCGGATGGAGAGGATGAGGCGGCCGCCGTCGCGCATGGCGTCGATGGCGTTGGAGATGAGGTTGGAGAAGACCTGATGGAGCTCTCCGCGCAGGGCGCGAACGGTGGGGACGACGACGAAATCCTTTGCGAGCTGGATACCCGAGGCGCGCAGGCGGCTGTCGTAAACGGTGACGACCTCTTCGAGCAGGGCGGGCAGGTCGATCTGCGACGGGACTGAAGTCTCGCGATAGAAGCCGAGGGTATGGCGGGCGATATGGGAGACGCGGGTGAGCTCCTTTTCGGCCGTGGAGAGATATTCCCGGATCTTCTCAATGTCGGCGCGAGAGGTGCGGGCAAGGTAAATGAGGTTGAGGACCGACTCGAGCGGGTTGTTGATCTCGTGGGCGATGGTGGCGGCCAGGCGGCCGGTAGCGGCGAGCTTCTCAGAGAGCAGCAGCTTCTCCTGCTGCAAGCGGCGCTCGGTAATGTCCTGGGCAAAGATCGAGAGGCCTTCGGGAGCGGGATAGAGATTGGCATGGATCCAGCGGCCGGAAGGCGCGTAATGGTCCTCGACATGGATGATTTGGCCGGATTCCATGGCCTGACGGAGTGCTGCGCCGAATTTCGTCTCTGCGAAAGCAGCGGCGATATCCCAGGGGGTCTGCCCGAGCATTTGCTGCAACTCTAAGCCGGTGAGCGCCGCGAATTGTTCGTTGGCGTAGACGATGCGAAGGTTGCAATCGAGAAAGAGGAAGCCTTCGGAGATGCTTTCGAGAATGGTGCGGTACTGGCGCTCGGCGTTTTCGGCTTTGGTGCGCAGCTCGTGCTCGCGGCGGGTGAGCTCGAGGCGAAGCTGATGCATGGCGATATGCGAGCCGACGCGGGCCAAAAGTTCGCGGGCAGTGAAGGGCTTGACCAGGTAATCGTCGGCGCCCGCTTCGAGGCCTTCGGATTCGGCTTCTTCGCCGGCGCGGGCTGAAAGCATCACTACGGGCACGGCCGCGGTGGCGGGATCGGCGCGCAGTGCGCGCAGCAGGGCGAAGCCGTCCATGCTGGGCATCATGACATCGGAAAGGACAAGGTCGGGCGGGTACTCAACCGCGGCGCGCAGCGCCTGTTCCCCGTCAGCGACGGCGGTGACCTGATAACGACGGCCAAGCAGCCGCTGCACATACTCGCGCATGTCGCGGTTGTCGTCGGCGAGGAGGACCCGGGCCCGGGGGGCGTTGGGGGGCTGGCCCGGGTCAGGAAGAAGCCCCGGATCCTCGTTGGCGAGATCCTTGACCATCTCCTCTTCTCCGGGCAGGTTGCCCGGGAGCCAGCGCAGCGCTTCCTGGACATAGGGGGCTGCACCCAGGGAGACGTCGGCGCCCTGCGCGGAGGTGGCGATGCGGTCCGGGGCCAGATGATTCGTTCCGAAAGGAATGCGGACGCGGAAGGTGGTTCCCTCCTGCATGCGGCTCTCGACGAAAACGGCGCCGCCGTGCAGGCGGACCAGCTCATCGACCAGCGCGAGGCCGATACCGGTTCCCTCATGGGTGCGGCCGGGGGCGCCCTCGATGCGGTGGAAGCGCTCGAAAATGCGGGGCAGCTCGGAGTCGGGAATGCCGGTGCCGGTATCGCGGATAGACAGTTCGGCCGAGTCGCCGGCGGCGCGGAGAGTGACTGAGACGCCTCCCTCGAGGGTGAACTTGAAGGCGTTGGAAAGAAGATTGAGGACGATCTTCTCCCACATATCCAGGTCGATGTAGACAGGCTCGGGAAGCGGATCGCAGTCGATCAGGTAGGTAAGGCCGGCGCGTTCCATGGCAGAGCGGAAGACGCTGGCCAGCTCCGCGGTGCGCGCGGCCAGATCGGTCGGCCGGTAGAGCGCCTGGACGCGGCCGGCTTCGATGCGCGAGAAATCGAGCAGCGTATTCACGAGCTTCAGGAGGCGGAGGCCATTGCGATGAACGGTGGCGATGTGATGGAGCTCGATGGGAGGCAGCTTGCTGGCGCGGGTGCTGAGGATGTCTTCGAGCGGGCCGAGCATGAGAGTCAGGGGGGTGCGAAACTCGTGGCTGATGTTGGAGAAGAAGATGGTCTTGGCGCGATCGAGGGCGATGAGGGAATCGGCGCGGCGGCGTTCCTGCTCGTAGGCCTCGGCATTGGCGAGGGCGGCGGCAATCTGTCCGGCGACCAGATCGATGAAGCCGGCGTATTCAGGGTCGAACTGGCGCACGGGGTTGAGACCCGCGATGAAGAAGCCAGCGGCGCGGGACTGACCCTGTTTCTGCAAAGGGACGAGCACGGCGCAGGAGGGCGGCAGGTCCCAGGCGCCGGTAGGCAGATCGGGGAAGCGCTGCTGCAGGTCCTCGACCATAACGATCTCCCGGCGGTCGGGCATGGCGGCGACCGGCCAGGGAACCGTGGGGTCACCGAGGCGCAGTTCCTCCGGAGCAGCGGCATGGTGGCTGTCGATGCCGGTGCGGGCGACGAGGCAGGCGCGGTCTTCGCCGCGAAACACGTAGGTGAGGGAGAAGGGAAGATCGCGCGGGTTCTGGCGGAGGCAGGCGTCGACCGCGGCCAGCACGTCGGCTTCGACGATGGCGCCGCTGAGGCCAGCGGCCAGGGAGCGCAGAAAACTGAGGCGGCGCTCGCCGATGACGCGCTCGGTCTCCTCGGTGACGACGCAGAACATGCCCATGATGCGGCCGTCGTCGCCGCTGAGCGGGCTGTAAGAGAAGGTGTGGTAGGTTTCCTCGCGGTAGCCGCTGCGCTCGAGAAAAAGGAGCAGGGCCTCGTCCCAGGTGGCCTCGCCGGTGTCGAGGACACGCTGAACGCGGGGACCGATGTCAGGCCAGATCTCGCTCCAGACTTCGCGAGCGGGTTTGCCCAGAGCCCATGGATGCTTCTTACCCAGGGTCATGCGGGCGTAGGTGTCGTTGTAGAGGAAGGTGAGATCGGGACCCCAGCCCATCCACATGGCGTAGCGGGAGGTGAGCAGGATGCGGACGACAGTTTTCAGGCTCTGCGGCCATGAATCCGCCGGACCGAGGGGCGTTTGCGACCATTCCGTACGGCGCATGAGCTCGCCGAGTTCGCCTCCACCCGCAAACAGGTCGTCCGACGCTCGGGGCGAGCGCTTTCGGGAGGCGCGTGGCTTTTTCACAGCGAGGTCTTCCACCGCCTCCGGGAAGGCGCTCGCTTCTCCTGATTTCACGCAACAACCTCGACTAGGTTACAGGCCCCGGCGAGAACGTTGGGGGGACGGACACCGAGCATTGTAGAGAACTGAACCAGAGATGCGGAACGGTTG
>JBAUZR010000543.1:0-4076 GCA_049585375.1 Acidobacteriaceae bacterium | reverse complement strand
GCCCGGGGAAAGAACCGCCCAAAGAAGATGGGTTTGATCCCCGCGCTCTTGCATCAGGCCAGCTTCACCCATCGATGAGCTTGCGCTTTTGTATCAGGGCATGGCTTCAGCCATGCCGATCAAGGCCAAAAAGGGAAGGGGCTTCAGCCCCTGCCGCGCCGGCGGGATGACGGAGAAAGCCCCGGGCTTCGGCCCGGGGAAAGAACCGCCCAAAGAAGATGGGTTTGATCCCCGGCGCTTTTGCATCAGGCCAGCTTCAGCCATCGATGAGCTTGCGCTTTTGTATCAGGGCACGGCTTCAGCCATGCCGATCAAGGCTAAAAAGGGAAGGGGCTTTAGCCCCTGCCGCGTCAGCGGGATGACGGAGAAAGCCCGGCCTTCAGCCCAGGGAAAAGACACCCAAAGAAAAGGATCTGCAGCGTCGCGCTATACTCGTGCAACCCACGGCCGCGCCGCCCGCCTGGAAGTTCGCCCCAGCGCCAGGCCCAACCCACCGATCCCGAGGAGAGTCCCATGTACGACATGAAAAATCTCGCCCGCCTCAAAGTCCTCGACGCCAAAGCCCCCGAGGCCGCGAAAGCCTTCTGGGCCTTCGACAAGGCAGCCATGGCGCCCGGAGCCATCTCCTCTAAACACAAGGAGCTGATCGCGCTCGGCGTCGCCCTCACCACCCAGTGCCCCTATTGCCTCGAGATTCACTCCAAACGCGCCCGCGAAGCCGGTGCCAGCGAAGAGGAAATCTCCGAAACCGTCCTCGTCGCCGCTGCCCTCCGCGCCGGCGCTGCCGTCACCCACGGCACCCACGTCCTGGGATAGAACCCCAACGTTGCCTCCCGCAGCGAGCCGGGTGGGAAGCCTCCCCCCGGCTCTTCGATTCCCATGGCTGGTTGCGACCCTTGCCTCGACCCTCGGCTGAGCGGCTTTTGCGGTTTTCCCCGCGTTTGTGGAAATCCTGTCAAGCCCTTCCGCGCCAAACGAAAGTAACAGACTCTGATACAAAACAACTTCCACGCCAAAAAACCTCTGAAAACCTGGCAGTAAACCCGCTCAAACTTGCTATTCTGAACTTATAGAGTGAAAAAAGAAAAAAGCCCGCCGCGCGCGGGCTTTTCGTTTGCCACCATGCATTCCTGCGCGTCCCAACCTCGACCCTGTCCACTATCCGCTGTCCGCTATCCGCTATCCGCTGTCCGCTGTCCGCTGCTTTGGAACCTCTGCAATCTACCCTGTTTCCCGGTATGTTCCGTTTGGAGCCTCCAAAGGAAATCGCTACATACCAGCAAACAAAGTGCTTAGCGGAAAACCTAATACCCCCCGGGGGGATCCCCTCTCCGCAGTGAACCTTCCAGCGCCGCTTCGCGTACTCTCCTTCCGGAGAGCCCTGCCATGAGAACCCTCCTCGTCGCCTCTGCAGCCCTCAGCTTCGCTGCCCTGGCCGCAGCCCAAAAACCACAGACCTACGTCCAGGATCACCGCCTCGCCGCTGGCGGAACCGTCGTTCTCACCATCAATGTGGGCGACGTGAAAATCCTGCCCGATTCCCAGTCCGATCGCATCCGCCTCGAGATCCACACCAAACGCCCTGTCGATCAGGAAACCATGGCAGGCTGGGTGCGCCGCTTCGACCTTGCCGCCGATCGCGCCACCATCGACATTCAGATCCCGAAATGGAAGGACAACTGCGAGGACGACTGCGGCGGCGACGTTATCCTCTACGTTCCTCAACACACCAACCTCAAGGCCGACCTCGATGTCGGCGACATGACCATCAGCGGCGTCCGCGGCGATAAGGATGTTCACACCGGTGTCGGCGACCTCCGGATCGCCGTTGCCGATCCTGCTGAATACGGCCACGTGGAAACCCACACCCGCATCGGCGACGTCCACGACTTCCTCAACCACAGCGACGAGCCGGACGGCTTCCTCGGCAAATCCGAAGATTTCACCCTCAGCGGCCAGTTCCACCTCAAGGCTTCCACCGGCATCGGCGATGTCCACATCTCTCAGGAAGGGAAGTCCTGACCCCGCCCTTTGGCCAAACCGCCATTTCACGCTAAAATAAGAGGATTGCAGGAAAGGTTCTGAAGAGAAGAGTCATGCCGAAACAGGGAATTCATCCGAACTATCACGAGATTCGAGTGGTTTGCGCGTGTGGCAACAACTTCGCCACGCGCTCCACGCACAAAGGCGATATTCACGCGGAAATCTGCTCCAACTGCCACCCCTTCTTCACCGGCAAGCAGAAGCTGATCGACACAGCGGGTCGCGTCGAGCGTTTCCGCCGCAAGTACGCCAAAACGGAGCCGGCAGCCGCTGCGAAGTAGGGAATCAGCGGCCCAGGAAACACACGGCCTCCGCCGCGGCGGGGGCCGTCGTTTTGAGGGGCAGGCTATAGGCTACGGGCTGCGGGCTGCGAGCTTGGAATGAAGAAGCACTGGGACAATCCGGTCGAGCACGCGATGCCCAGCAATATACGTGTGCCCGCATCCCTCCAGATCGGCAACGTCACCGTCGCGCCGGCCACCGTCCTCGCCCCCATGGCCGGCGTTACCGACACCGTCTTCCGCCGCTTCATTCGCAACGCCAGCGTTTTCTCATCGGCTCCGGATCACGCCTCCATCGAGGAGCAGATCTCCAACCAGCAGTCCGGCTGCGGCCTCATCATGACCGAGTTCACCTCGGCCGACGGCCTCTCCCGCATGCGCGAATCCAAGCGCAAACGCTACCTCACCTTCTACGACGACGAGCACCCGATCGCCGCCCAGCTCTTCGGCTCCAATCCAGCCACCCTCGCGGAAGCCGCCCGCATCGTCGAAGAAACCGGCTTCGACATCGTCGACCTGAACCTCGGCTGCCCCGCCAAACGCGTCGTCTCCTGCAATGGTGGCAGCGGCTTGCTTCGCGACCTGCCCCTGATCGGCGAAATCTTCAAAGCCGTCCGCGCCGCGGTGACCATCCCGTTCACAGTCAAATTCCGCCTTGGCTGGAACGACAACCACATCATCTGCGTGCCGCTGGCCAAACTCGCCGAAGACTCCGGCCTCAATGCCGTCTCACTCCACGCCCGTACCCGCGAGCAGGGCTACTCCGGCCAGGCCCGCTGGCACCACATCGCCGAGGTCAAGGACGCGGTCCGCATTCCCGTCATCGGCAACGGCGACGTCCGCACCCCCGAAGATGCATGCTCCCTCGTCTTCAAAACCGGGTGTGACGCCGTCATGATCGGCCGCGCGGCACCGGCCAATCCCTGGATCTTCCGACAGATCGCCCAGTACACCGCAACCGGCCGGTACGACACGCCCACAGCGGACGACCGCTATCGCATGATCCGCACCTACTTCGAGATGTTGCTCTCCGAGCTGCCCGACACCTCCCGCTCGCCCGACGCGGAAGCAGCCGGCAAAATGAAGCAGTTCGCCTCCTGGTTTACCCACGGCGTCCCCGGCGGCGCCGCGCTGCGCAAGTCCATTTACGAAGCGAGATCCGGCACCGCTATCCTCGACGCCGTCGACCGATTCTTCAGCAGGGAAGGACTGCCCGTCCAGGCGGACTCAGAGCCGGCCTCCGTTCCCGCCCTCTCTGATGATCCCACCTCTTCGCTGATGGTCTGCGACTGGAATTGAGTGAGACCATGAGCTGCGACAGGACCATCCGCAAATTTGCGAGCCACGAGGCACAGAAGGCCGAGTCTCGTCTTTACTGGAGCACTCTCTCCCCCGGCGAGCGCCTGATCGCCGTTTGGGAGGCAACGCTCGCTGCCTGGTCGGTGAAGGGTTTCCGTTACGATGTTTCCCAACGATCTGAGAGAACTCTTACTCGCGTTCAGCGAACACGGAGTTGAATATCTCCTCGTCGGCGGCTACGCGATCGGGGTTTACGCTGAACCGAGAGCAACGAAGGATCTGGACATTTTTGTGCGGCCGGAACGAACCAACGGCGAAGCCGCCTATCGCGCACTTGCCGCTTACGGAACGCCCCTGAGCGAACTGACTCCCGCAGACTTCTGCAATGATCCGGATTCCATTTTTCAGATCGGTCAGCCGCCCCTGCGCATCGATCTCCTGCAGAAAATTGAC
>JBAUZR010000542.1:0-7080 GCA_049585375.1 Acidobacteriaceae bacterium | reverse complement strand
GGTCCTCTCTGGTCCCCGCGCATCGCGATGAACTACTCCCCGAACATCGACCGCGGCAAAACCACCTTCTCCGCCGGCATCGGCGAATATTACGAACATACCCAGCTCGAGTATCTCGCTCGCGCCTATACCGGAGTCCGCTATGACACCCTGTATGCTCCTGACGGGACGAACCCTCTGGGTCCTCCGCTGAAGACCACTTTCCTGCAGAACGAAGACACCGAGAACCTGCACGAAGCGCACGCCCTCAACTGGAGCCTTGGCATCCAGCACATGCTGCCGCGCAACACCTGGTTCGCCGCCAATTACCTGCAAAAGCGCGTATCCGACGAGTTCGTCTATACCAATCAGACCGGCCCCGCTGCCCTCTACGGCACGTATCTCCTCACCAGCAACCGGCAGGACCATTACCACTCCTGGGAAGTCGAGGCGCGCCACACTTTTGCCGGCGGGCCCGACACGCCTGTCGGCGGCTCGACTCTCTTCGCCGCTTATACGCATTCCTCGGCCACCACCGACGCCGCTCTCGATTACATTCCTTCCCTGTCCATCCTCGGTCCCCAGCAACCCGGCCCGCTCCCCTGGGATACCCCCAACCGCGTCATCTCCTGGGGATGGCTTCCCGCCTGGGCTCCCTGGCTGCCCACCGTCCACAAAAACTGGGACTTCGTCTATACGCTGCTCTGGAACACCGGCTACCCCTTTGACTCGATCAATGCCAACCAGCAGATCATCGGCCCCGCCGGATCCCATCGCTTTCCCGACTATCTCTCCATCAGCCCAGGCCTCGAATGGCGTTTTCACTTCCGTGGTAAATACTTCGGCATTCGCGGGCTGCTCGAAAACGCTACCGACGCCTCCGATCCCTACATCGTCAACGGCAATGTCGATTCGCCCCAGTACCTCACTTTCTCCCAGCCGCTCGGTCGCGCTTTCACCACCCGCATCCGTCTCATCCAGTCCTCGAAATAGCGCCTCCGCCAGCGCCTCCCCCGCCGAGTCTCACCACCCGCGGCTCCTTTTCATCCTTCTCTCCGCCCCGGCATCTTTGTCCGGCCCGCTTTTTTCGCTGCCATTGCCCCCGGCCTCGTGTAAGCTGGCTCTACTTGGGACGAGCCACACAACGTGCATTCCCGCGCATCCCAACTGCAGCGAGTCAGATGATGCCCGTGCCGTTAACTTGTCACCATGGGTGAATGCTTTTTATAATCCAGCATCATTGCCGGGGATGGTCCCGGCACACGATTGTGGCGCGCGACGACGGCACCAGCCTGTCCGCGCCTGGTTTGGATCTTGTTGCGGCCGCCTCTGAAGCTTGGTTTTCATCACACGAATTCTCCCAGGAGCGTTGAATGAAGAAGCTCGTTCTTGCATCGGTTGCGCTGGCCGCCCTCTGGCCCTGTGCAATCGTCGGTCCCTCCGCCTTCGCCCAGACTCCCGACTCCCAGCCCGCTGCCGGTCAGTCAGGCTCTTCGGCCAGTTGCGGCCAGATCACCATTAAGGACGCCACGGAATATAACGCCTGGGCGAACGCCACCAGCCAGTCGTCTCCGACCGCTAAAGCTGAAGCGATCGAGGCTTTCCTCCAGCAATATCCCAACAGCGTCGCCAAACAGGGCATGCTCGAAGCCCTCATGGTCGCTTACCAGCAGTCGAACAACGCTGCCAAAGCACTCGACGCGGCTAAGCGCCTCCTGCAGGTCGACCCGAATAATCTCCGCGCTCTCATCTTTGTCGTCTACCTCGAGCATCAGCAGTCCAATGGCAACCAGCAAATGCTCGACGAAGCCGCCGACTACGCCCAGAAAGGCCTCGCCGCCCCCAAAGATCAGTGCATGTCCGATTCCGACTATGAGAAGGTGAAGGCCCTCGCCACGCCTGTCTTCTATGAAGCCATCGGCGGGGACGATGCCGCCAAGAAGGACTACAAGGGCGCCATCGACGCCTACACAAAGGAACTGCAGTCCTATAAGGATCCCACGCAGACTACCGTCGTGCCCGCTTTGCTCGATACCTACTACCTCGGCAACGCGTACGTCTCGCTTGATAACAAGGATCCCCAGAACCAGAAGATGGCCGCGTGGTTCCTCACCCGCTTCGCCGCCTTCGCCAAGCCCCCTTACCAGCAGCAGGCTCTGGCCGCCGCCGAATACTGGTACACCAAGTACCACTGCGGTCAGAACGACGCCACCTGCCGCTCGACACCGCCCCAGGGCTTTGCACAGGTCCAGCAGCTGGCTTCCGTGCCAGCCAACGTCTTCCCGCCTGCGGATTACAACCCGTCTCAGGCTCCGCCGCCGCCGTCTCCAGCTGATCTGGCTCACACCGCCATCGTTGGCACAGCCGGTTGCGCCAATGTGACGCCGGCTCCGCCTCCGGCGCCTCCAGCCGGGTCCGCACCTGCTGCCACCGCCCCCGCCGCGACGCCGGCTGCGGCTCCCGCAGCAGCACCCACGGTCAACGTGCCGCCGGATTGCGCCAACAGCCTGAAAACTATGGCGCTCTCCGATAAGGAGTTCATCCTCTCGAACGGCACACCAGCCGATCAGCAGGTGATCTGGAGCGTCATGAACGGCGTCACAGCCGAGGTTCCGGGAATCGTGATCTCCGCGACCCCTGACTCGGTGCAGATGGCCGTCTCCCAGGATGCGCAGCAGTCCCAGAAGGCCGACTTCACCATCAACATGAAGACGCCTCTCAAGGAGAAGGAGGTTCCGAAGCAGGGCGACAAAGAAACCTACATCGCTACCTTTGACTCCTATACCCAGAACCCGCCCATGATCATCCTGAAGGACGGCGAGCCCAAAGCTGCCCCGGTGCACCACGCTCCCGTCCACCACACAGCCCACCACTCTGGCCTTTAAATCGTCAGAAGCAACCCTCAGCGGGCAGCCCTTGCGGCTGCCCGTTTTGCTGTTTCCTGCTCCTGCTACATTGGAATCGAATGCCCCTCGTGAATTGCAGGAGAGCCCTCGCTCTCCCCACCGTCCTTTTCGCCGTCTGCAGCCTCTCCCTCGCATCTCTCACGGCCCAGACCGCTTCCCCGGCGGCCGCTCCCGCCGAATCTGCCGCTTTCACCCAGCCCCGCTTCATCCAGCTCGACCACCGTTCAGCCGCCCAGACCAATCCTGTTGACGCCGCCCTTCTCCGCTCCAAAGCTCGCGCCATAGCCACTGAAGCCGCCTTCTTCGGCTATGACCTCCACGCCTCCGGCTGGACCTCGAATCAGGCCGTCTGCCCTGAGTTTCCCGATCATCTCCTGCTCCACTATCAGCGCACCTCGCGTGATGGAGCCGTCTCTCTCTTTACCGCACTCCTCCCCCGCGGCAACGACCGCGTCTACGTCGTTCCTGTCCTATATCGCAATGCCACACCCTTTAAATCCGCCTGGGGAAGCGAACGCAGCATCGCCGTCTTCAATCGCGTCGTTCCCCCTCAGGTGGCGCAGAAGGCCATTCAGCCCGACGGCGCCTGGCTCCTGATGGGCCTCTGCTATGCCGATATGGTCGGCGCCGCATCGCATGCGCTTCAGCGCTCCGGCAACGACGTCTCCCTTGCCCTTGCGCCTCTGCCGACGCTCCACATCAAAGAGGACGCCTCCACTCGCCAGATCATCTTCACCGATCGCAATGCCCCCTCTCAGTACCTGGTCTGGGCTCTCACCTTCACCAACAGCGGCCAACTCCTCAACGCCACCGCAACCAGACTTTCCGATTACGTCGCTCCCCTCCGCCACGGCAAAGAGCCGCCCGTCCGCACTATGCCGCCCGGCAATGAGCCCCCGGTGAAGATCCTTCCTCCCGGCAAGGAACCGCCCGTCAAAACTGAGCCGCAGTGACGACGAGCGTGTACCCGGTGCGCCAGAGCGGTACCGCAGTGAAAGCCAACACCCACTTCCAGGGCGTGGAACCAAACCCCGCAAATGAAGAGGGCTTCAGCCGCGGTCCCCGCCAACAAAACCACTGAGACCCCAGCCGATTGCGTTAGCATTTCCCCAATCCGTTCCTCAGGAGCCCTCGTGGTCTTCTTTACGCGCAGGAGATCGGAATCGTGAGCCTGCTCGCCGGCATCCGGCCCGTTCGCCGCCAACAAGCCCTTCGCGATGCCGGCGCTGGTGTCGGACTGGCGGCGATGAACATCCCCCAGGCCCTGGGCTATGCGCGCATCGCCGGCATGCCCGTGGTCACGGGCCTGTACACGCTCCTGCTGCCGCTGGTCGCCTTCGCCTTCATCGGCTCCTCTCGCTTCCTGGTCGTTGCCGCCGACTCCGCCACAGCCGCCGTTCTCGCCGGGGGGCTCACGCCTCTCGCCTCGCCGGGAAGCCCGCACTACATCGCTCTCGCGGGATCGGTCGCCCTGCTGGTCGCCGCCTTCCTCCTCCTTGCCCGCCTCTTCCGCCTCGGCTTCATCGCGGACTTCCTTTCCCAGACGGTGCTCGTCGGCTTTCTCACTGGAGTCGGCTTTCAGGTCGGCATCGCCGTTCTTGGCGAAGCGCTCGGCCTTCCCATCCACTCCCGCCGCACCGTCATGCAGTTCGTCGAAGTCATCCACGAGTTGCCGTCTGTCCGGCTCCCCACTCTGCTCGTCTCCCTGGGCGTCCTCGTCACCGTCCTCGTCTTCCAACAGTGGGCGCCAAAGATCCCCGGAGCTCTCATCGCCGTCGTCGCCGCCATCGCTGCCAGCGCGTGGTGGAACTTCCCCGCTCACGGCATCGCCACCATCGGCTCGGTCGCCGGCGGCCTCCCGCCTCTCCGCTTTCCGCTGCCTGCGTGGCATGAGATCCCACCTCTCATTTCCATCGCCGGATCGTGCGTCATCCTCATCATCACCCAGAGCGCGGCCACCGCCCGCGCTTACGCCCTGCGCCACCAGCAGAAGCTCAGCGAGAACCAGGATCTGCTCGGCCTCAGCGCTGCCAATGCCGCCGCTGCCCTTACCGGAACCTTTGTTGTAAACGGCAGCCCCACCCAGACCGCCATGGTCGAGCGAGCCGGCGGACAAAGTCAGATCGCGCAGATCGCCACTGCCTCCGTTGTCGCCTGCGTCCTGCTGCTCCTCACCCACCCGCTTGAATATCTTCCTCAGTGCGTGCTCGGCTCGCTCGTCCTTCTCGTCGCCATCCACCTGGTCGACCTGCGCGGATTAATCGCCATCCGCCAGGAGAGCCCCGGCGAATTTGCCATAGCCCTCACCACTGCCCTGGTCGTTGTTCTCGCCGGAGTCGAGCCCGGCATCGTCCTCGCCATGGTGCTCTCTCTCCTGCGCATCGTCCGCCACAGCTATCGTCCCCACACCGGCGTCGTCATTCCCGAAACCGCCGGCCACGCCCAGACCATACGGATCGTCCCGCCCGAGCCCGGTGTGGTCACTCGCCCAGGCCTGATCCTGTACCGCTTTGGCGCCGCGCTCTTCTACGCCAACGCCCCCCGCTTTGCCGAAGAGATTCTCGCCCTCGTCGGTCCGCCGCCCACGCCCATTCGCTGGCTCATCGTCGACGCCGAGGCCATCACCAACATCGACTACTCGGCCGCGCGTGTGATCGTTCAGCTCAATCACAGGCTCGTCGAAGCCGGAGTCGCTCTCGGCTTTGCCCGCATGCCTTCCAGCGCCGCAGCCGATTTCCAGCGCCACCACCTCGCCGACATCGTTCCTTCCTCCATGATCTTCGACAGCCTCCATCAGTCGGTGCAGGCCTTCGAAAGCGCTTCAGCCCCCAAATAAGAGCTGCCGCCATCTACAATCCTGTTCCAAGAGGAGACCCCGGAGTGAACGCCCCGAATGATCTCGCCTCCGTCGCCGCTGAGCAGCTTACCCGGCTCCGCAACCGCCGTCCCCTGATTCACCACGTCACCAACTTCGTCGTCATGAACAGCACCGCGAACATCACCCTCTGCGCCGGCGCTTTGCCCGTCATGGCCCACGCCCGGCAGGAGGTCGAAGACATGACCGATTCCGCCGACGCCCTTGTGCTCAACCTCGGGACCCTCTGGCCCGAGCAGGTCGAAGCCATGCTCCTCGCCGGCGGCCGCGCCAATGCCAAAGGCATTCCCATCGTCCTCGATCCCGTCGGGGCCGGAGCCACTCCCTACCGCACCGAATCCGCCCACCGCCTCCTTCACGAGCTTTCGATCGCCATCGTGCGCGGCAACGCTGCGGAAATAGCCGCGCTCACCGGCATCGACGCGAGCATTCGCGGAGTCGAAGCCATCGGCGTCACCGACAACAGTGCCATTGCCCTCCCCTTTGCCCGCCGCTACGCATGCGTCGCCGCCGTCACCGGTCCTGTCGATGCCATCACCGACGGCCAGCGCCTCGTCCGCGTACACAACGGTGTTTCTCTCATGGCGAAGGTCACCGGCACCGGCTGCATGGCCACTTCCGTGATCGCGGCCTTTGCCGCAATTGAAAAAGACTCCACGCTGGCCGCCGCTTCAGCGCTCGCCTGCTATGGACTGGCGGGTGAGAAAGCCGCAGAGCGCGCCCAGGGTCCTGGCAGCTTCCAGATGCACCTTTTCGATACCCTGGCTGAGCTCACCGCGGATGCCGTGCTCACGGGGGCCCGCATCGAGCAGGAAACCCTCTGACGCCGCACTTGCACCAGGCGGTTCGACGTCGAGTATGCAAACCCCGACAGAGTGGGGCACGAGAATCTGGCTGAAGCCGTGAACAAGCTTCCCCAATGCGAGTTGCCTTCACTTTGGAAGCCGCGCCGCGATCATTTCATCCATGTCGATGCGCTGCCCATGCTGGGTACTAGAAAGATCGATTTGCGCGCAGTCAGGCAGATCGCGCTGAATCAGGCCCAACTGGTTGAAGTTCGGGTATAGCCCGTGTCGATTACGGTCACCTGGGCTCCGATCCCAAAGTGTCTCAGGACCGGCCGCAGGCTGGGATATTCCGCGCGTTGGTCGTGCGGATGGATATCGTGCCCTCATACGAGAAGTCAGGGGAATTCTTTCCCTCTCCTGCCCACAGTCTCGTGTTCAAGGCCGGGGCAATCTCGCTGACTTCCCCCAACGCCGGACTTATTTGCACGCGGGGCACGGGTGAACATTGCAGGCAAAGGGTCCGTACGATTTA
>JBAUZR010000541.1:0-3650 GCA_049585375.1 Acidobacteriaceae bacterium | reverse complement strand
GAGGTAGAGGGCGATGCGGCCGTCGCGTTCGCCGAGTGAATCGAAGCCACACCAGACGATTTCTCCGGCGGCGATGAGCGTATCGAGGTCGGCGGGGGAGTAGCGCGCGATGCGGGCAGGGAGAATCTGACTCTCGAGAAGCGAAGCAGGCAAAGGCGCGCCCTGCAGGGATTCGATGGTGTCGAGCAGGGCGTCGAGGCCGCGGCGTCTCTGCAGGACGCCCTGCCAGTGGGTTTCGAGACGCGCGAAGAGGTGCGGCTCGGCGGGCTCGATCTCTTTGCGTAACCGCGCCAGTGACTTGTGGCGAATGAGGCGAAGAGATTCAGCGTCACAGAATTCTCGCTCGATACCGCCAGGGCGGAATCCGCCCTCGAGGACACGACCATCGCGGACGAGAGAGTGCAGCAGGGCTGCGACGGGAGCAGAGTCGAGGCCGAAGCGCGCGGCAGCTTCACTCAGAGTGAAGGGGCCATGGGTACGGGCGTAGCGACGGACAAGTTCGAGGGTCGGGGCAGCGACGGGCGCGAGGAGCGATTCGGGCAGCCCGGCAGGAAGCTTGAGATGGAGCGCGTCGCGGTAGCGGGCGGCGTCTTCGACAGCGATGAAGCGTGACTGGCCCGAAATACGCACCTGGAGTACGCGACCGGCGCGCTGGAGCAGCGTGAGAGAGCGCAGCAATTCGGGCGAGGCGACACGCTGGGTGATCTCGTCGCGGGACAGATCGCCGAGGCGCAGAAGCAGGTCGTGAAGGCCGTCGGCAGAGCGTGCGCGCTGGGTTTCGCTGAGGAGCTGGAGCTGGGCTTCGACTTCAGAGATGGCGACGGGGTCGAGCAGCTCGCGGAGATCGGCTTCGCCGAGGAGTTCGCGAAGCTGTGTCTGATCGATGGAAAGGGCGGCAGCGCGGCGTTCCGCGAGGGGGGCATCGCCGTCGTAGATGAAATTGCCGACGTATCCGAAAAGGAGGGAGCCGGCGAAGGGCGAGGCTTTCGGCGTATCGACGACGTGGACCTGGATGGCGCCGTCCTTGATGGAACGCAGAACATCGAGGAGAGCGGGCATGTCAAAAGTGTCGCGGAGACACTCGCGATGGGCTTCGAGGATCATGGGGAACGACGGATATTGCGAGGCGACGGCGAGCAGATCGGAGGCACGCTTGCGCTGCTGCCAGAGAGGGGCGCGCAGCTGAGCGCGGCGGCGGGGCAGGAGCAGGGCGCGCGCCGACGCTTCGCGGAATTTAGCGGCGAAGAGAGCAGTACTGCCAAGCTGACGGACGACGAGGTCCTGGGCGATGGCCGGATCGGGCAACAACACGGAGGGATCGGGCGGCGCATCCACATCAGGGAAGCGCAGGACGAAGCCGTCGTCGGTGGACATGGTTTCAACGTGCGGACCACCGGCGGACTGGATTTGCGCGGCGACGGCCATGGCCCAGGGTGTGTGGATGCGGTTGCCGAATGGGGTGAGGACACAGACGCGCCAGTCGCCGAGGTCGTCACGAATGCGCTCCATGATGATGGTGCGGTCATCGGGAACCGCCGTTGTTACATTTGCCTGATCGGAGAGGAAGGTAAGAAGGTTCTCGGCGGCCTGGGTGTCGAGATCGTGCTCACGGACGAGGCGGCTGATCGCGGCGTTCGGCGGCAGCGCGCGCAGCTCGCGGACCATGGCGCCGATGCGGCGGCCGAACTCAAGAGGGCGTCCGGCGAGATCGCCATGCCAGAAGGGCATTTTCCCCGGACGGCCGGGCGCAGGCGAGACGAGGACGCGATCGTGGGTGATCTCGTCGATGCGCCAGGTGGAAGCGCCGAGAAGGAACACTTCGCCAACGCGGGACTCGAAGACCATCTCCTCGTCGAGCTCGCCGACGCGGATCGGCTTCTTGTGTTCACCGGAAAGAAAAACGCCGTAGAGGCCGCGGTCGGGAATGGTCCCCGCATTGAGGATGGCGAGGCTTTTTGCGCCTTCGCGGGGAGTCAGAAGGTTCGTGACGCGATCCCAGGTGATGCGGGGGCGCAGCTCAGAAAACTCGTCGGACGGATACCTGCCGGCGAGCAGATCAAGGACATTCTCGAGAGCGGGGCGGCTGAGAGAGGTAAAGGGCGCGGCGCGGCGGACGAGCGCGTGGAGATCGTCAACGGCGATAACCGGTTCGCGCGGTGGCTGGCCTTTGATGCGGGGCACTGCGAGGTGCGGCGGATGTGCGACGATGGCGACGATCTGCTGGGCCAGGACATCGAGTGGGTTGCGCAGGATCGCCGTGGACTCAACATGGCCCTCATGCATGGCGCGGGTGACGGCGGCGCAGGCGACGAGGTCGGCCCGATATTTGGGGAAGATGATGCCTTCGCTGACGACGCCGACTTTGTGACCGGCGCGGCCGATGCGCTGCATGCCGCTGGCAACCGAAGGCGGCGACTCAATCTGGATGACGAGGTCGATGGCGCCCATATCGATGCCGAGTTCGAGCGAAGAGGTAGCGACGACGGCGCGAATCTCACCGCGTTTCAGCTGCTCCTCGATTTCGGAGCGCTGGGCGGCCGCGAGCGATCCGTGATGAGCGCGGGCCAGCGGTTCCTGCGCGAGTTCATTCAGGGCGCCGGCCAGCCGTTCGGCGGTGCGCCGGTTATTGACGAAGATCAGCGTGGAGCGGCGCCCGCGGAGGATTTTGAGAAGGCGCGGAGGGATCGTTGTCCATATAGAGGCGCGTTTGGCGGGCGAGCCGTCTGCGGGGGTTGGAGCTGGCTCGGCGGGAAGGTCTTCGACAGGGAGCTCGACTTTGAGCTGCAGCCGCTTGGGTTCGGCCGCGTTGATGATGGCGACGGGACGGGGAGCGAGTTCGGCTGGACCTTGTTCTGTGTCGGACTGCCCGGCTTCGCGCGCCCGCGAATGCGCGTGCGTTTCCACATTTTGACTCCCGCCGAGGAAGCGCGCAACCTCTTCTAGCGGGCGCTGCGTGGCGGAGAGGCCAATGCGCTGCAGGGGACGCGCCGTGATCGCTTCGAGGCGTTCGAGGCTGAGAGCGAGGTGGGCGCCGCGCTTGGTAGGGACCAGGGCATGGATCTCATCGACGATGACGGTGTCGACGGTGCGCAGGGCCGAGGCGGCCTCCGAGGTGAGAAGCAGGTAGAGAGATTCCGGAGTCGTGATGAGGATGTCGGCGGGATGACGGCGGAAGCGGCTGCGCTCGGTTTGCGGCGTGTCGCCGGTGCGGATGGCAATGTCGGGTGAGCGGACAGCCGTGCCGGAGCGGCGTGCGAGTTCGGCAATACCAGCGAGAGGGACTCGGAGGTTACGCTCGACATCGACGGCGAGGGCTTTCAGCGGGCTGATGTAAACGATGCGGGTGCCGGGAGACGGGACGCTCGAGCTGTGGAAGAGCAGTCGGTCGAGGCACCAAAGAAAGGCGGTAAGAGTTTTGCCGCTGCCGGTGGGGGCGAGAATCAGAGTGCTTTGGCCGCGGGCGATCGCGGGCCATCCCAGGCGCTGGGGCGTGGTGGGCGAGCCCAGCGTGGAGCGGAACCACGCCGCGGTAAGCGGATGAAAGAGGGCCAGCGAGCCGTCGTCCCCGGTGGGAGTGGGCGGCTGTGCGGGGTGCGGAGCGGATTGCGGAGTCGAAGGCGGCCGGGGCATGCGCGGAAGTGTGCCTGGAC
>JBAUZR010000540.1:0-3148 GCA_049585375.1 Acidobacteriaceae bacterium | reverse complement strand
CCTCAGGATTGACTCCATGGACTTTGAAGGCGATCAGTTTGCCCGCGGCGAGGTGCGGATAACCGAGGCCGGTCATCTCGCGCACATAAGAGGCGTCCACGTTGAAGATCCGCAGGGCAATGATGTTGCCGGAGTCCATGTCGGAGACACCTTCTGTCTGAAGGGAACGAATCCAGGAAGTCTCGATATGGAAGAGCGTATAGGCCTCGAGCTTGCGTGAATCAAAATCGTCGAAGCCCATCTGGCGCATCTGGACAACAAACGCCGGATTGGGGACGAAGGTGGATTCGCCGGAGAGAGTGAGGTCATGCACGGTGCCGGAGCAGGTCAGCTTCCCGGCCTCCGCGGAGATGACCGCGTCGACATGGGCGCCTTCTCGCTGCAGATCAGCCAGCGTAAATCCGGAGAAAGTGCTGAGAGGCACGGAATCGCTGTCGTGGTTGTGACAGTTGTGGCCGTCGTCTCCGCAGTCGCCCTCTTCCAGCTCAAATCGCACCTGACCATCTTTCATGCCGGGAGCAAGGCTGCAGTGCCCGTGCAGAGAGGGGAGCTGCTCCTGCGCCGCGCAAAGAGTCGTGACGCCGGTCGCCAGAAATGCGGAAAGAAGGATCGCCCGGAGTCTCATTGCTGGTTCTCCTTTGCTGTGTCGGCGTCATCCAGAATGCCGGAGATGCGCAACTTCACCAGCTTCTGGATGGTGAGGGGCGCGAAGCCATGTTTCTGTGCTGATGCGATGAAGGCTTCGTCGATGTGAAAGACCCGCATTTGCACCAGATCGTTCAGGGTCGCATCCGGAAACTGGGCGCGAACGCTCTTTGCGAAGTCGGGTGTGACGCCCTGCACGCGCAGTTCAACCAGTTTTCTGGGTGGGATAGCATCGAAGCCCGCCGCCTTCATGCCGGCGATGAACTCGGGAGAGACCTCGAAGATTCGGTAGGAGATCAGGTCCTGGAAGCTCGACGCTTCGATGCCGTTCGCGTGCAGCTTTTCGGCCCACTCCGGGGTGACGCCCTGTACCTTCAGAGCAATCAACTCGTTTGCGGTCGGCTTGCCGTAGCCGAGTTTGGCCATGGCGTTCGCGTAATCGATCGAGATGCCTTGTACCTTCATGGCAATGTACTGGCCGGGAGAGGCGTCGTAGCCGGCGGCGCGCATCTGCGCCATGTAATCGGGCGTGATGTCCTGCACCTTCATCGCGATCAGCCGGTCGGCGCTGAGCTGGCTGCCAACGGCCTTCGCCATTTCCGCGGCGTAGGCAGGCGTAATGTCCTGCACCTTCATCGCGATGTATTTGTTGGCGTCGACGTTGTAGCCGGCGGCGCGCATCTGGGAGAGGTATTCGGGGGTAATGTCCTGCACCTTCATCGCGATCAGCTGGTTGGCCTCGACGTGCGAGCCAATCGCTTTTGCCATCTCGGCAGCATAGGCGGGCGTGATGCCCTGGACCTTCATAGCGACATATTTATCGATATCGACGTCGTAGCCCGCGGCGCGCATCTGGTCGATGTAGCTGGAGTGGGCGTCGGAGGATGGTTCGGAGTTGGGCTCGGGTTCGCTGGCGCTCTCCTGAGGAGGAGGCGCGGGCGTCGCGGCGCTGGGTTTCGGGGAGGGCTCCTGCGCAGCGACGGGCATGGCCCTGACCGCCCGCAGCACCGGGCTGATGGCTTTGCGAACGACGGGAGCGACCGAGTGGGCGACGGCGGGGACGGCTCGGAAGCTGGCAAAAACCTTCGTGACCGGACAGACGAAGAGAAGAGCCGCCACGGCAATGGCGGCCAGCGAGATGGGACGAACGCGGCTGGACCGCTCGTCCGCCTCGCCGAGAATACGCAGGATGCGCGCCCGCAAACCGGCCCGCGACTGGTGGCCGTCGAGAGCCATCGCCAGGCGTAACTTGCTCTTCCTCTCTTCTTCGAGGCGCAGCAGCGCCGCCGCATACACAGCCGGATCCGCACAGGACTCCATCGCCATGTCGTCACAACAGAGTTCTCGCTCTTCGCGGACGCGGCGGCTGATCCACCAAACCGCCGGATGGAAAAAGAACAGAGTCTCAACGACGGTCTGGAGCAGATTCCAGAGATAATCGGCGCGGCGAATGTGGGCCAGCTCATGCGCCAGCACGACCTCAAGTTGTTCCGGAGTCAGGCTGGTCAGCGCGGTGACGGGCAGCAGAATCCACGGGCGAAGGACGCCCGCCGTCAGCGGATTCGCGATCCTGCGAGAGAGGCGCAGATCGACAAAGCGGGGGATCCCCATATTGCGCCGCAGCACATCCAGACGAAGCCGCAGCGTGTGCGGAGCCGCATCGAGGTTGAGCCGGCTCATGTGTTGTACGAGCCACCATCCACCCACGGCCCGCAGGGAGAGCAGGACAACGCCCGCCAGCCAAAAACCATCCAGCCACGGCATCAGGTGTCCGGCGACGAAGCGATTGCTGTCGCGCAGGGGTGCCAGTGCAGCTCCTTCTGTGAGAGCCGGCTCAAATGTCTGAACCGTGGAAACGACAGTGTGAATAGCGGCGAAACCAGGGGATGCCGCCAGATCCAGACTGGCTTCTTCATAAGCCAGAGTCGCGAGCGCAACGGCCGGCAGGCTCATCAAGGCCGCCAGTGCCAGCCCGTAGCGAACATGAGCGCTCCGTCGCGCTAGAGCCATGTCCAGGACGCGATAAATGAGCGCGATCAGCGTGCCTTCCCAGAGAAAATGGACCAGGATCCAGCCCAGCGCTTCCCAGTGGTTTGTCATGGACGCTTCCTCTTCTTCTCGATAAGATTGCGCAGCTCTTCCAGGTCCCGATCGCCGACCGGTTCCATGGCCAGCGCGTGGAGCGCGAGTTGCGCCGCCGAACCGGCAAACAGGCGCTCGCTCATCTCGCGCAGCAACTGATTCTGTGTTGCCTGCTGGCTGGCCGCCGCGCGATAGATGTGGGCCTTGCCCGCCTCCTCACGGTCGACCAACCCCTTCTCCGTCATGATCTGGAGCAGCTTGAGAACCGATGTGTAGCCAATATCGCGACGGGTGTGGATCTCGTCGTGCAGGTCGCGGACCGTGGCAGGTCCCTTCTCCCATAAGACGGCCAGCAATTCCAGCTCAGCTTCGGTGGGGCGGGGCAGCAGATCGGGTCTTCGCTTCATGAGCAGGACACTAT
>JBAUZR010000539.1:0-1748 GCA_049585375.1 Acidobacteriaceae bacterium | reverse complement strand
GCTCATGCCCGGCCTGCCAAAAGTCTCCCGCGCCGAAGAAATCGACGTGAACGGAGACGACGAAATCCTCGGCGTTTGAGCCGAATCGGAACCTTGATCTCGTCCGGCCCGTCCGTAGGCGAACAAGGGTTAAATCCGCCGACCAGCAGAAACACGGGTCGATCGATGAGTCTTCCCCTTAAAAGTTGATGCGCTCTTTTTCCGTTACCAGCGGACGGTTCTGGGCCATGGTATGGATCGAACCGACGTATTCTCCGATGATGCCCAGCGCAATCATCTGCACCGATCCCAGAAAGAACAAGCCGATGATCACTGGCGCGATGCCAACCGTGAAGTTCTTCCAGAAGGCGATCTTATAGACGAAGTAAAAGAGACCCGCCAGAAAACTGATCAGCGCACACACGAATCCGGTGAACGTCACCAGCCGCAACGGCACCTTGGACAGATTCGTGATGCCCAGCATCGCCAGGTCGTAAAGCGTGTAGAAATTGTTCTTCGTGATGCCGCGTTTCCGCTGCGCCTGGCTATAGAACACCTTCGCATGCGGCAATCCCAGCTCCGCGATCATCCCGCGGAAGTATGGATAAGGATCGCGGAACCCCGCGCGCAGCGCCTCCGCCACCTTCCGGTCGTACAGCCCGAATCCCGTGTAATGCTCGATGACCTCAACATTGGTCAGGCGCGCGACCAGCCGATAATAGCCCGTGCGGATGCGGTACATCAGACCGCTCTCCTCGCTGGAATTCTTCACCGCGGCCACGACGGGAAAGCCCTTCTCCCACTCACGTACCATCGACACAAAAAGCTCGGGAGGCTCCTGAAGGTCGGAAGCCACCAGCCCTACCGCATCCCCCTCGGCCTGCAGAAATCCGTGCATCGGCGAGCGCAGATGTCCGAAATTGCGCGCATTGACGATCACGCGTACCGCCGGATCTTCCTCTGCCAGCTCCCGCAGCATGCCCACTGTGTTGTCATTCGAAGCGTTGTCGACAAAGAGAAATTCGAAGCGGTATTCCGGCAGCTCAGCCGCCATCGCCCGCAAACGCCGATGCATCTCTCGCACGTTCAGCTCTTCGTTGTAGCACGGAGAAACAATCGTGATCAGTTTTTGCGTCACCGAGCGAGCCTCGACCCATAATCTCTTTCAAGGCTACATGCGATGCCAGTCCCTCGCCGCAGATTTTCGGGGACCGGTACTGACACAGATAATGCCGGCGAATACAGGAGGGCCGCATCTCTATTGAGACGCTCGCCTGTGTTACCTAACGGCAGTCAAGCGCACGAAATTCCCGATCGGCGACCACGGCAGGCAGCGTCCATACCCATCCGCTCCGGTCGTTCCACGCCGGATCGTACACATCGGCTGTCAAATATTGACTGCCAAGCTCGTGGCACGCCGTGCGCGCCTGTTCCCCGCTGCTCCCGCGGAAGACCGCATCCAGAACCGACGCCATCACCGGGCATCCTCGCGGGTCGCCGCCCAGCGGCGATCCACATCCACTTCGGTCGTCCGCGATCGCCACCTGGTGCCGATTCGCGATCTGATCAACGACTCCGAAGAATTCATTCAAATGCCGCGGATTGTACTGCACCACCGCTGATTGCGGGACTCGCACATCGAGCTGCTGGTGACCGAGCTCCGTAATCCAGGCCGTATGCGATAACCGGTCCGCGTCCGGCTTGTGCAGCGCCTGCATGTTCGCCTCCATCAGAGCCAGGCCGAAACGCAGCGCCAGCACCTGGGACAC
>JBAUZR010000538.1:0-21305 GCA_049585375.1 Acidobacteriaceae bacterium | reverse complement strand
TCTCGCCGTTGGCTCTTGTCTGCCTGCTCGTCTCTCTCGCCGGCTGCTCGAAGAAGGAAGAAGCCGCGCCCTCTGCGGTTTCAGTTGAAGCCGCCACCGCGCAGATCGAGCCCATCACCGAGCATGTTGTCACCGACGCGGTCCTCACGCCCGTCGCCCAGGCCGCCATCTCTCCCAAGATCACGGCGCCGGTGAAGAAGTATTACGTGCAGCGCGGTTCGCACGTAAAGAGCGGTCAGCTCCTCGTCACTCTTGAGAACAAGGATCTGCAGGCCGCCGTCGCCGACAACCAGGGCGCCTTCGACGCCGCCGGCGCTACCTACCAGACCGAGGTGAAAGCCACCGTCCCTGAGGACTACCAGAAGGCCGAGCTCGACCTGGCCCAGGCCAAAGCCAATCTCGATCTCAACCAGAGCATCGTCACCAGCCGCAAACAGCTCTTCGCCCAGGGCGCTATCCCCGGCCGCGATCTCGATACGGCTGAGGCCGCCCTCGTTCAGGCCCAGGCCGCGTATGATACCGCCGCTCAGCACATGGCCGGCATGAAGCAGGTCAGCCGTGCCGCTGCTCTCAAAGCCGCCCAGGGCCAGCTCGAATCCGCCCAGGGCAAGTACCAGGGCGCCGAAGCGCAGCTCAGCTACTCTGAAATTCGCAGCCCCATCACCGGCGTGGTCACCGATCGGCCCCTCTTCGCGGGTGAGACAGCGGCCGCCGGCGCTCCGCTCATCACCGTGATGGACACCCGCGCCCTGCTCGCGAAAATCCATCTGTCGCAGCCGCAGGCGCAAATTCTCAGCCTCGGCGATTCTGCCAGCGTTGAGGTCCCGGGTCTCGCCGAGCCTGTCGCCGGCAAAATCACTCTCATCAGTCCCGCTCTCGATCCTGGCAGCACCACCGTCGAAATCTGGGTCCGCATCGAGAATCCCAAGGGCGTCCTTCGTCCCGGCACCGCGGTGCGTGTCAACGTCGCCGGACGGACGGCACCCAAAGCACTGGTAGTGCCCTCCGCGGCCATCGTCCTCGCCAGTTCCGGCAAATCCACGGTCATGGCCATCGGCAGCGACGGCGTCGCCCACCAGACCCCGGTCACCACCGGCATCGTCGACAACGGCGAAACTCAGATTCTCAGCGGTCTCTCCGCCGGCCAGCAGGTGGTCACCACCGGCGCCGCCTCCATGGACGACGGCACGCACGTCAAGGTCCAGAGCGCCGCCGATTCCGACGACCAGAAGCCTGGTGCGGGTAAGGAGAGCGACGACCAGTGACCGGCGCCACCCCTTCGTCTCTCGACAAGTCGTTCTGGCTCTCCCGATGGGCGCGCTCCATTTTCTTTTTCACCATCGTGCTGGGTGTGGCGGGAGCGTACCTCGCCTTCCACATCCCCATCTCCGTCTTTCCCCAAACCAACTTCCCCCGCGTCGTCATTGGCGTCGACAACGGCGTCATGCCCGTCGAGCAGATGGAAGTCACCATCACCCGGCCCATCGAAGACGCGGTCAACAGCGTCCCCGGCCTGCAAACCGTTCGCTCCATCAGCAGCCGCGGCTCGGCGGAAATCGACCTCTTCTTCAGCTGGAACGTTGACATGTTCCAGACGCTGCAGCTGGTCGACGCCGCCGTCGCCCGCATCCAACAGTCCCTGCCGGCCACCGCGCAGATCACCACCAACCGCCTCACTTTCGCGACCCTCGACCCCATCACCGGCTACGCCCTCACCTCCAAAACCATCTCGCAGACGCGCCTCTGGGAGCTCGCCACCTACGACCTCAAGCCTCCCCTCAACCGGCTTGACGGCGTCAGCAGCGTCATCGTCCAGGGCGGCCAGGTCCCCGAGTACCACATCATCCCCAACACCGCGAAGCTCATCGCCGCCTCGCTCACCATCTCCGATCTCGTCAACGCCATCCAGCAGACCAACCTCGTCCAGTCGCCCGGCCTCTACCAGGACCATCACCAGCTCATCCTCGGCCTGGTCGGCGACCAGGCCACCAACCTCCAGCAGCTCGCCGCTATCTCCGTGAAGGCCACGGCCAGCGGCGTTCCCGTTCACCTCTCCGATGTCGCCCAGGTTGTTGCCGCCACCCAGCCCGTCTATACCATCGTCACCTCCAATGGACAGCCCGCTGTCCTGCTCAACATCTTTCGCCAGCCTGACTCCAATACCGTCGCCGTAGCCGACGAAGTGTCCGCGGAAATCACCCAGCTCCGCAGCGCCCTGCCCGCCGGCGTTGACATCGCTCCCTTCTACGACCAGTCGCACCTCGTCCGCGACAGCATCGCCAGCGTCCGCGATGCCATCCTCATCGGGCTCATCCTCGCCGCCGTCATCCTCGTCCTGTTTCTGCGCGACTGGAGCGCCTCGGTGGTCGCCGGCCTGGTCATACCCGTAACCATCATGGTGACGTTTATTGCGCTCTGGGCTCTGGGTCAGAGCTTCAACCTTATGACCCTCGGCGGACTCGCGGCCGCCGTCGGCCTGGTCATCGACGACGCCATCGTGGTCGTCGAAAACATCGCCCTCCATCGCGAAGCCGGCGAAAATCGCGTCGAGGCCGTTCGCAAGGCCCTCCACGAGATCACCCACCCCCTCATCGGCTCCACCATCACCCCCATCGTCGTCTTCCTGCCCCTCATCTCGGTCACCGGCGTCACCGGAACCTTCTTCCGCGCGCTCGCCCTCACCATGACCGTCGCTCTGCTCACCTCGCTCGCCCTCGCGCTTTCGTGGACCCCCGCCCTCTCCCTGACCTTTCTCCGCGGCCGCCACAGCCGCCAGCGCGTCGTCCCCATCGACGCTCCGGCCGGAGAGTCGCAGCACCACCACGGCCTCATGGCCCCCGTTCTCCGCGTCCACGAGCGGGCCCTGCGCGCGGCTCTCGCGCGCCCCTTATGGCTAGCCGCCGCCTGCGGACTCCTCATTGTCGGCGTCTTTTTTGCCTACCGGGGTCTCGGCTCCGACCTGCTCCCCGAAATGGATGAGGGCGCCTTCGTCCTCGACTACATCATGCCCGCCGGCAGCTCTCTGCAGGAGACCAACCGCGTCCTCCTCCACGTCAACCAGATTCTTCACCACATCCCCGAGGTCACCACCACCTCGCGCCGCACCGGCCTGCAGATGGGCCTCGCCGCCGTCACCGAAGCCAACACCGGCGACTTCTCTGTGCTGCTCACCGACCATCGCAGCCGCGGCATCGACGAGGTCATGGAGGACGCCCGCCAGCGCATCCACGCCGCCGAGCCCGAGCTCGATATCGAATTCACCCAGGTCCTCCAGGACATGCTCGGCGACCTCACCAACGCACCCGAGCCCGTCCAGATCAAGCTCTACTCCTCCAACCAGGACCTCCTGAACCAGATCGCACCCCGCGTCGGCGATGCCATCTCCAAAGTTCCCGGAGTGGTCGATGTCGAGAACGGCATCGACAACACCATCAGCGGCCCCGCCACCCTCTTTCAGGTCGATCCCGGCCTCGCCGCCCACTTCGGCTTTACCACCTCCGAGGTCAGCACCGACGCCACCTCCATCCTCGATGGCCTCACCACCCCCGAGCCGCTCATCCAGAACGGCCGCCCCTATACCGTGCGCGTCCGCCTCGATGACTCCCACCGCGCCTCGCTCGACGCCATCGAGAACACCATCTTCGTCAGCTCCACCGGCAAGCTGGCCACCCTCGGCTCTCTCGCCCATATCCAGCAGCTCCCGCCCCAGAACGAAATCCAGCGCGAGAACCTCCAGCAGATGGTCGCCGTCACCGGACGCCTCGAGGGCTCCGACCTCGGCACCGCCATCGCCCGTGTGCAAAAAGCCGTCGCCGACCTCCACCTGCCCTCCAGCGTCCGCGTCTCCTATGGCGGCACCTACCAGGAACAGCAGAAATCATTCCACGAACTGTTACAGGTTCTCCTTCTCGCGCTGGTTCTGGTCTTTGGCGTCCTCCTCGCGGAGTTCCGCAACTTCTCCGCTCCCACCTCCATCCTCGTCTCCTCGGTCCTCTCCACCTCCGGCGTCATCTTCGCCCTCCTCATCACCGGAACCACCTTCAACGTCGCCTCCTTCATGGGACTCATCATGGTCATCGGCATCGTCGCCAAGAACGGCATCCTCCTCCTCGACGCCGATCAGCGCTTCCGCCGTGACGGGCTCGCGCCCCGCGACGCCATGATTCAGGCCGCGCGACGCCGTCTCCGCCCCATCGTTATGACCGCCCTCGCCGCCATGACCGGCATGCTCCCTCTCGCCTTTGGCCTGGGCCAGGGCTCGCAGATGCTCCAGCCTCTGGCCATCTCCGTCATCGGCGGCCTCCTCATCTCCATGGCCCTCTCCCTCATCGTTACGCCCGCGGTTTACTACTTCCTCGCCCGCGAATAACGCAGATGAACAAAACGCCTGGATTGTTTCAACTTCATGAAAGAGCGCGTTTTCCACCGCGGATCTGCTCCTTCTCAGGCGGGCGAAGGGTAACTTCGTGGTAACGTATTACCAAAGATCAGCTGCCGCTCGCCATTGCGCACCCATTCCATACAACCGGTGCAGCCTGGCTCTCTACTAAGCGTATGCAGGAGCAGCTCGAGATAAGCACGCGCTAAAAAGCAAAGCTCCCCAGTGAACTTTTTTCCCATGCTGGTTTGTTGTTCGATAACCGCACTTGCTTTGGTTCCATTGCCGTAGGTTCCCGCCGGCCGTCGAATATTCGACGGATTTCACTCTGCCCCGCAACACCGGGGGAAAGTTCCGCCCAGGTGTAGGTTCAACCGTCGAAGGCCCCGTATCCCCATCCGGAGAATTGATGAGCACCTATTTGCGCCGCTTCTGTAGACCCGCCCTGCTGACTTTGCTGACCCTCTCTTTCGTTGCCGTCCTCAGCGGATGCGGCGGCTCTTCCGGTCCGGCCCTCGCCGCCAAATCGTTGACCTCAATCGCCGTCACTCCGGCCAGCCCCAGCATCACCGTCGGCGCCACCCAGCAGCTCACCGCGACAGCCAGCTACAGCGACGGATCCACGGCGAACATTACCAGCTCTGTCACCTGGACCAGCAGCGCCGGGTCCGTCGCCAGCGTGAATTCCAGCGGCATGGTCACCGCTGTCGCCGCCGGATCCACCACCGTCTCCGCATCTCTGAGCGGAGTCACCGGCACCGCTGCGTTGAGTGTCACCGCGGCTGCACCAACCCTCTCCTCCATCGCGGTTACGCCGGCCAATCCCACCGTAAACGTGGGTGCGGCCCAGCAATTCACCGCCACGGCCACCTACAGCGACGGCTCCACGCAAAATGTCACCACCACGGCGACATGGACCAGTTCTGCCACTGCCGTCGCCACCATCAGTGCCTCAGGTCTCGCCACCGCCGTCGCCCAGGGATCCACCACCATCACCGCGACGTTCAACGGCTCCTCCGCATCCACCACGCTTACCGTGCCCGCCCCTCCGCCGCCACCTTCGCTGGTATCCATCGCCGTCACGCCGGCGAATCCCAGCTTCCCCGCAAAATCATCCCAGCAGTTCACGGCTACAGGGACATATAGCGACGGGTCGACGAAAAACGTCACCGCCACGGCGACTTGGACCAGTTCCAATACCTCCGCCGCGACCATCAACAGCACGGGCCTCGCCACCGGCGTCGCCACCGGCACCACCACCATCACCGCCGCGGTCAATGGCATCAGTGGCAGCACCACGGCCACCATCACCGCCGCCCCGCCGGGAGTCAACATCACCACCTGGCACGTCGATACCAATCGCAGCGGCCTCAATGCCAATGAGACCCTCCTCACTCCGACCAACGTGAACACCGCCTCCTTCGGCAAGCTCTTCTCGCTGCCCGTCAACGGCTACGCCTACGCTGAACCCCTGCTGATGTCCGGCGTCACCATCGGCGCCGCGAAACACAATGTTCTCTACGTGGCTACCGAGGCCGACTGGGTCTACGCTTTCGACGCCGACACCGCGGGCTCGCCCCTCTGGTCGGAGTCGCTCCTGAACGAGGGCACCAATACCGGCGAAACGCCGCTCACGGGCGGCCCCATCCAGCCATACGAAGGCATTACCTCTACGCCGGTCATCGATCCTTCCACCGGCACCCTCTACGTCGTGTCCGCACAGACCTCCTCCAGCGCGGGCAGCAGCTTCCGCCTTCACGCGCTCGACATCACTACCGGCGCGGAGAAGTTCGGCGGCCCCGTCACCCTCAACGTCTCCGTTCCCGCCACCAACAGCGCATCCGTCGGCGGCATCCAGACCCTCAACACCTCCTGCATTCAGCGGGCGGCTCTGCTGCTGGCCAACGGAAATATCTATATGGGCTTCGGCGGCTGCCACAGCGGCTGGCTCGTCGCTTACAGCGCGTCGACTCTCCAGCAGGTCGGCGTCTTCAACTCCAGCACCGTCCTCAATGGTGAAGGTACTTACGCCAGTGCCGGCGGCGTCTGGATGGGCTCGGGCGGCCCCGTCGCCGACAGCTCCGGCAACGTCTACATCACCACCGGCAACGGCCCGTGGAACGGCACCAACGCCTTCGCCGACTCTGTGCTGAAATTCCCGCCCACACCGACATCCGGCGCTAACGGTACCATGCAGCCCACCGACTACTTCACGCCCAGCATTTACCAGTACATGGACTGCAACGACGCCGACCTCGCCGCCGGCGGCCTCATCCTCATCCCCGGCACCACCACCCTCATCGCAGGCGGCAAAACCGGCACCATGTTCTTAGTCAACAGCACCAATCTCGGCCATGAATCGGCCAACGATGCTGGTGCAATCCAGGAGCAGGTCTGGGGCAGCGGACTCGCCGCCGGCGGCACCTACGCCAGTTCCTGCACCGACTCCACCGGCGTTAACAACGCCAATATCACCTCCTACGAGATCTTCGGAACCTCCGCGTACTTCAACGGCTACGTCTATCTCGGCGTCACGCCCACCTCCTCGACGGCACCGGGTGGCGTGCGCCAGTTCGAGTACTCCGGAACCCTGACGCCCTTCGCCGATACCACGCCTTCCATCCAGCAGGGCACCCGCGGCACCAGTCCCTTCATCTCCGCCAACGGTACTAACGACGGCATCGTCTGGATGATCGACGAGGGCTTCCCCCTCCAGAACACCCAGAGCGATCCCAGCAACCCCGGCACCACCCAGCCGGCCACCGATGCGACCCTCCGCGCCTTCTCCGCCGCCAGCTACCCCAACGAGCTCTGGGACAGCAGCCAGAACTCTGCGGATACTCCCGGCTACGGCATCAAATTCACCTCGCCTGTCGTAGCCAACGGCAAGGTCTACATCTCCACCGGACACGACCTCACCACCGTCACCAATCCCCAGGGCGAAATCGACGTCTACGGTCTGAAGTAACGGCCGCCGCACGGAAGGGGGCGATCCGACCAGATCGCCCCCTTCTTATTTCTGCTTCGGCTATCGGTCTGGATGGGATTCGTCGATCGTGATGCTGAGCAACGCATGCGGCCGAAAGGGATTCTTCTTTCCCTCATTCCAATTCAGAGCGGCCGCTTTTCCGGTTAGCGCCAGCGGGGCCGCATCAAACAGAAATCTCCCCGACTCTGCACTCAGGTCATACATCGTGCCCAGGTCCACCACGGCAACGCTCATCCGGGTGTGCGCAGGAACATCGATATCAATCGGCCCGGTGTCGTTGCTGCCCGAACGCGGCGCGATGTCGGGGGCCGGGCGAAACGGCTGCGATTCCCGGATCAGCCGCAAATGAAAACCGTGCGTCCCCGCAAAATGCAGCGGCTGGTCCAGCTCGTTATCGACCCACAGAACTACCACCGCCGGATCGCCCTGCCGCAGGCTCCTTCCTGTCGGACCGCGCGTCTCGCGAGCCGGCATCTCCGCCCCTATATTGATGCCCCCGTACGGAACTCCCCACTGCACTTTCGCCGCCTCTGGCCCTGGCGGGGAGACTGGTTGCGCAACCGGGGAAGACGCCGTCCGCGAATCACTGCACAAAGGCTGCAGCTCCCGCGTCCGCAATGCCACCAGCGGCGCAAACGACACCGGTCCGCCCTCTATCCAAACCGTAAGATCGTAACGCGAGCGGTGACAGATCTTCGGCAGCGAGGTATCCACCTCCATTGCAACCGTGGCCCCAGCCGCGATCGTCCCACTGGCAATGTCCCCATTCCATTGGCACCCAGTGTGGCTGCGCAGATGCGCCGGCGTTGTTCCCGCGCCCCCGCCCCCTGGCTCTTCCCGCGCATCGACAATAATCTGGCAGCCGTCCCAGCCTGCGCTCGCCGCCGGACCCGCATTCGCGAGGCTCACATGCAGCGAACCCAGGGTTGGATACCCTTCGCGGTTGTCCGCTTCCAGCAGGTCCGATTGCGGTCCCGCAGCCGGAGCAGGCGGTGGCCATAAATACGCCGACAGCGTCAGAACTCCGCGCCGTTCCCGCGCAACCCGCGACAAATCCGGCGCCGGATCATTCACGCTGAACGCTGCTCGCGGACCCTCGCTGACCTCCTCCGCCCCTGGCATGCGCAGCGCTTCCGCATCTCCATCGGCAAATCGAAACTCATACCAGGTCGCCATAGATGGGGGCGGCGCCTCGTCCGGATCCGAAGTGGCAATCTCGCTGATGTATTCGCCGAATTCCCCCGGCTCCAGCACCAGCGGCTTCTCTGCCTTCGGGTGCTCCACCCCCATCAGCCGGCCCTGCCGGTCCAGGGCACGCACCGTCGTCGCAGCCGGCAGCATGCACGCTGCGGAACTCACATTGCGAAAATCCAGCAGGGGCTCGCACCTCCCCATACTGCAGTTATCCGGATCGTAATACGGCTCCAACTGCACAGTCCGGCACACCGGAGTCCTCGGCACCGGCTGTCCGTGAAGTGCCAGGAACGGCACCGCACAAAGAGCCGCCACCGCTGTTCCCAATCGCCATTTTCGGTGCCTCTGCGCCCCGAATCCCACGCGTGCCTCCTCAACCGCGACGCGCACGCATTCTATCCTTCTCCGCAAAAACCTCAATACCACGCAAGGCGCCGCTCGCGGGCCGCCGTACAGCGTGAGAAGGCTCTAAGCGGCGCCGCCGCGCAATTCCACTCATATGTCGTAGTTATATCTTGGTTAACGTAAGATACCACTTTCCAGTTATCGTCTTTTGCGATGAAATAAGCTGCCCGCTCGATGATTTAGAGCATCCTTACCATTCCCGTCGAACATCCTATTGGCTCGAACGCGCTCTCCCCCCTCTGCGGCGAGCCACCGAACGATTGCCGCCGCGGTCACCTCCGGCCTGTTCGCCTAACCGTTCGTCCTGAACAAAATTCCGCCCTCAAAGGAGCGCAATATGCGCCTGCGCAGTAGTGTGTCTTCGTGCGCCCGCCTGCACCGCGGTGCGATGTGCCTTGCGGCCTTCGCCCTGTGTGGCGTGCCGGCATTCGGCAGTGTCACCATTACCAGCCCCGCTCCCAGTTCCACCAGCATCAGCGCGGTCACCATTACCGCGTCGTCCAGCGAAAGCGGTTCGTATCATCTCGAGATATGGGATAACGGCACCAAGCTGGGCAATGTCTTTGCCAGCAGCGTCAACGGCGTCTATGTCCTGCCCAATGGATCCCATTCACTCACCGTCAATGCCGTAAGTTCATCGGGCACCGTTCTGGACGGCGCCACCGTCGCCTTTAACGTCCAGGAAAACTGCACCACCTCCGGTACTGTGCAGTGCAACATCGATCAGCAGCCCATCAACAATGCCCAGAACCTCAACGACCCTCCCGGATCGGTGGACTGGACCGCGAATCCCGACGGTCAGGGCATCCAGGGCTCGGGCGGACACCCGCCATCCGCAACGAATATTCAGGCCATCTCGGAAACAGGCACCCTTCCGGACCAGAACAACACCACTCTCAACGGCCAGTCGCTTGAGCTGTCCGAAACCCAGGCCAGCGGAGGCTACTCCAACGTTCTCTTCAGCGCAGACAGCCCCAACAATACCCCCACGCTCGATACCCACTGGACCCTCGACGAATACGTCATGCTGCCGATCCTCCCGGCCAATCAGGCTTTCGAGACCGACATGCAATACGTCATCGACGGTGTCTGGACCAAGTTCTATACGGAATGCGCCTTCAACCAGGCGGGGAAAAACAGTGATGGCAGCGCCGGCACGGGCTACTGGGCTGTCTTTGACAGCGAGACTGGTGGCTGGATCTTCCTCGATGGCGAGGAGCAGAACGGCGTAACCCCGCCCTCGGCCCCCTGCAATTACGGCATGTTTGGACCGGTGTGGGCGGGCTCGAGCAACCCCGGTTTCAACGGCTGGCACCATGTCGTCTGGCAGTTTGTGCGCAACAGCGACGGCACCATCACCTTTGTCAGCGTCACCGTGGACAACACTGTGACCAACCTCGACAATTTCAATCCGCCCAGCAATCCCGGTGGAACAGGCAGTAACAACGGAACCTTCAGCGCGCTCGTGCAGCTGGATGGCATCAACAATAGTTCAACCTACCCTACCGTCACCGCCTACATCAACGAGCTGAATATTACCCACACACCCTGAACGCTCTGCATCTCCGGCGTTCTCGCTTCCGACAGGCCGCTACCAGTCCCCAGGGTGAAATCGAAGCCTGCGGTCCGAAGTAACGGCTGTTTCCTCCAGGGATGGGCCGAAACTGGCCCATCCCTTTCCCTTTACCGCCCGGAAGAAAGGCAGAGCATGACACTGGGCGAAGCTCTATCCTGAAACCGGTTCCCTGTATCCTTGCGTCAGCCCATGAATCTGCCTGCCTGGTTCCGATTTCCAGCTCCGGACATGATCATCGCGCCTCGCGCAGCGAATATCCGAGGAAATCCAGCGTCGTTATGAGCAGTAACGCCAGTGACAAATTCTGTCCAGCCCAGCTCAGCTACTCCCGACTCCTGCTCCGGGAATCTGAGCCTCTGAATCTCGAATCTCCCTTTTCCGCTCTCGGCGACCGCCTGACTCCCACCGAACTCTTCTACCTGCGCAGCCACTTTCCCTCCCCTGCAATCGATCCCTCTTCCTGGCGCCTTGTTTTGCGAGGAACCGTTCGCCGCGAGATGCAGTTCTCTCTCGACGAGCTCCGCAGCCTCCCGCCCGTGACGCGTACGGTCACCCTCGAATGCGCCGGCAACGGCCGCATCCTGCTGTCGCCCCAGGCGCGTGGCGTGCAGTGGCACCTCGGCGCGGTGGGAACCGCTGAGTGGACCGGCGTACCCCTCGCCTCCCTGCTCGACGCCGCCGGTCTCTCGCCTGGCAGCGAAGAGATTGTCTTCGAGGGCGCCGATCGCGGCGTCCCTAAAGAGCCCCCGCATCCCCTGCAGCCAATCACCTACGCGCACAGTGTCCCTGCCGGCCACCTCGGCGATGTCCTGCTCGCTTATGCCATGAATGGCCAGCCGCTCTCGCGCGAGCACGGCTTCCCTCTTCGTGCCGTGGTGTCCGGTTACTACGCCATGGCTTCTGTGAAGTGGCTCACCCGCATCCACGTGCTCAGCCAGCCTTTCCAGGGTTATTTTCAGACCACCGACTACGCCTTCTGGGATGAAATGGACGGACTGCCGGTGCGCCGGCCTCTTTCCACGATGGCGTTGAAGTCTCAGATTGCCCGCCCTGTCCACGGCCAGGTCTTCAGGCCCGGAGATTCGGTTCTCGTGGCTGGCGCAGCCTGGACAGGCGCTGCTCCCATCGAGCACGTCGAGGTCTCAACTGACGGCGGCCTCTCGTGGCATCCAGCGCAGTTTCTCGATCCTCACGAGCACGGTGTCTGGAGGCGCTGGGAGTGGCGATGGCAGGTACCCATACAGCCCGGCTCCTGCGCGCTCATCTCCCGCGCCATCGATCGCGATGGCCAGATTCAGCCTGCATCCCGCGATCCGCGCTTTGGCAGCTACCGCATTCATCACATCACGCCCGTGATCGTAACCGTCCGTCCGTAGCTGATACTCGCCTGGACAACTCCCTGAGCTTTCCTGGCACCAGTCCAGGAACTGAAGCAAGTCACCGCCCTCAGACCTTCCCGGGATGGCCGGTCATCCCGTTTCCCTGCGCCCGTACCTTGACATCTTTTCCTCGTCCGTTTTAATGTCGTTTATCGTTATATCGATCATCGACTATGCCGAAACATAAATTCGACTCTCCCTGGCCGTTTCCCTCCCGCGCGAACATCGCGCCCTGCGCCCCGCCCTGGACATCGCAGAAGTCCGGCAGCCCCTTCGGAATCCTCGAACCTCGCCCTCCACAGGCAGCCGCCGTCCTCGTTGCGGCCACACTTTCCCTCAGCGGCGCCGCCGCCTTCTTTCTCCTCCTCAGCTACGCCGGTATTCCCCCCAACTCTCGCCTTTCGGCCATAGAAGAGCGCGCCCAGACCCACACCCCCGCCTCGGGAATGCCCGCAACCCCGTCCCCATCCGGCAAGAATTTCCCCGTTTCCTCCAGTACAGGAGAGGCCGCGGCCCTCGCCTCGGGCGCGCGCCCGTCACCACCAAACCCGCAGGCCACTGCCCCCTCCAGCGTTTCCATCCTGCCCGGCGATCGCATCGACGACGCCGAGCGCCACCGCGTGATTGAAGCCGCTGCCCGCAATCTCAAGACCTTTTACTTCGATCGCGCCATCGGCGAACAAACCGCCGCAGCTCTCCTCGCACAGCAGGACAGCGCCGACGACAAGGCCGCCACCCAGGGCGACGCCCTGGCCGCGCTGCTCACCCGCCAGATGCGAGACGCCAGCCACGACATGCACCTCATCATCGAGTACAGCGCCGCCCCTCTGCCTACCGCTCCGCCGGCGCCCACCCCCGCCGACCTCGCCCGCTATCGCCAAGCCATGCTGGGACAAAACTGCATGTTCCGCAAGGTCTCTGTCCTGCCCCATAACATCGGCTATCTCCGCCTCGACTTCTTCCCTGACACATCGGTATGCCAACCCACCGCCGCCGCCGCCATGGCCTCCCTCAACCACGCCGACGCGCTCATCTTCGATCTGCGCAACAACACCGGCGGCTTCCCGGACATGGTCTCCTTCATCGCCGCGTATCTCTTCGACCACCCGGTCTACCTGTACAGTCCCCGCGAAGCGCCCTCCGCCGAGTCCTGGACGCATTCCCCCGTCCCCGGCAGCCTCCTCGCCGACAAGCCTGTCTACATCCTCACCTCCTCCGCCACATGGTCCGGCGCCGAGCAGTTCAGCTACGACCTCAAGATGCTGAAGCGCGCCACCCTCGTCGGCGAAACGACCCGCGGCGGCGCCCATGCCGGCGTCTTCCATCGCATCGACGACCACTTCGGCATGGGCATCCCCGAGTCCCGCCCCGTCAACCCCTACTCCGATCACGACTGGGAAGGCGTCGGCGTCGCCCCCGACGTCAAAGTCAAAGCTGCCGACGCCCTCGCCGCCGCCCAGGATCTCGCGATCCGCAAGCTTCGCCACCGGGCGCCAGCGCAATAGAGGCACAGCTCCCAAGCGCCCGCCCTGCGCCAAACCACGCACGGTACTAAGGTTTCCCCCTTCCCAGCAAAATCGTCGAAATTACACTTCTGCGACACAGCCAGTCCTGCCTGCGGTGCACAATCATCACCACAGCATGCATCCACTTCCAGTCGTCATTCAGGGTGGTATGGGCGCGGGCGTCTCCAGCTGGCGCCTCGCGCAGGCCGTCTCTCGTCTCGGCCAGCTCGGTGTCGTCTCCGGCACCGCCCTCGATCAGATCCTCATCCGCCGCCTTCAGGACGGCGACCCTGGCGAGCACATGCGCCGCGGCCTCGCCGCCTTCCCTTTCCCCAAAATGGCCGACCGCATCCTCCGCGACTACTTCATACCCGGCGGCAAAGCCCCCAACGCGCCCTACCGCACCACCCTGGCCCACGCCAAAGACGAGCCCCGCGAGCTGACCCAGCTCTGCATCGCCGCCAACTTCCTCGAAGTCTTTCTCGCCCGCGAAGGCCACGCCAATCCCATCGGCATCAACTACCTCGAGAAAATCCAGATCCCCCTCCTGCCCTCCCTCTACGGAGCGATGCTCGCCGGCGTCGGCTACGTGCTCATGGGCGCAGGCATCCCGCTCAGCGTCCCCGGCGTCCTCGATCGCCTCTCCCGTCTGGAGCCTGTCGAGTATCCTCTCCACGTCACCGGCGCGCGCGAAGGCGATGACACAACGCTGCGCTTCGATCCCCGCGACTACTGCGATGACAAGGCCGCCGCCCCTCTCACCCTCCCCCGCCCCGCCTTCCTCGCCATCGTCTCCTCCAACACCCTCGCCACCACCATGCTCCGCCGCGCCAACGGACGCGTCGATGGCCTCGTCATCGAAACCCGCACCGCCGGCGGCCACAACGCTCCTCCCCGCGGCAAGCTGCAGCTCGACGCGCGCGGCGAGCCCATCTACGGCGACCGCGACGCCATTGACATCGCCAAACTCCGCGAGCTCGGCGTTCCCTTCTGGCTCGCCGGCGGCTACGGTTCGGCGCCCAAACTCCAGGAAGCCCTCGCCCTCGGAGCCACCGGCGTTCAGGTCGGCACCGCCTTCGCCTTTACCCAGGAGTCCGGCCTCCGCGACGACCTCAAGCAGGCCCTCCTCGACAAAGCCCGTCGCCACGAAGCCTCGGTCTTCACCGATCCCCTCGCCTCTCCCGCTGGATTCCCCTTCAAAGTAGCGCTGCTCGAAGGCACCGCCTCCGACGACGCCGTCTGCGCCGCCCGGCCGCGCATTTGCGACCTCGGCTTTCTCTCCGAAATCGTTCGTGCCGACGACGGCTCTTTCGTCCACCGCTGTCCTGCCGAGCCCCTCTCTCTCTACCTCTCCAAAGGCGGCCGCGCCGAGGACGCCGCCGGCCGCAAGTGCCTCTGCAACGCCCTCATGGCCAACATCGGCCACCAGCAGATCCGCTGCGGCCACCGCGTCGAACCGCCCCTCGTCACCGCCGGCGACGACCTCACCGAAATCGCCCGCTTCCTCCCCGAAGCCAGCGCCACCTACAGCGCCGCCGACGTCCTCAGCCTCCTCCTCCCCGCCTGACCGCCTCGCCCCCGGCTTCGCACATTGACCTTCTATAGTGGAGCCATGCCCTGCGACGATCTCAGAGACTGGATCAAAGTCCTCGACAAAGCTGGCGAGCTCCGCCGCATTCGCGAAGAAGTCTCGCCCCTCCTTGAAATCGCCGAGATCACCGACCGCGTCTCGAAGTCCGGCGTCTCCCGCACCTCGAAGAACGCTCCCGGCGGCTCCGCGCTCCTCTTTGAAAACATCCAGGGCTACCCCGGCGCGCGCGTCCTCATCAATCAGTTCGGCTCCGAGCGCCGCATGAAGCTGGCCCTCGGCCTCAATCCCGACAAAGGCTCGCTCGACGAAATCGCCGGCCGCATCCGCGCGCTGATGGAAATCAAATCCCCCGAAGGCCTCCTCGAAAAGCTGAAGATGCTCCCGCAGCTGGCGGCCATCGGCAATGTCTTTCCCAAAACCATCTCGCCGAAAGACGCGCCCTGCAAAGACGTCATCCTCCGCGACAACTTCTCTGTCCTCGACTTCCCCATTCTCCAGTGCTGGCCTCTCGATGGTGGACGCTTCATCACCCTCCCCTGTGTCATCACCCGCGATCCCCGCACCGGCAAGCGCAACGTCGGCATGTACCGCATGCAGATCTACGACGGCCAAACCACCGGCATGCACTGGCAGCGCCAGAAAAATGCCGCCGAGCACCTCCGCGATCGGCTTCGCGCCTCGGCGGGAGATGCCTCCGCGCGCGTCGAGACAATGGCCGAAACCGCCGGTGGCACCGCCAACTTCGCCATGGGTGCCATCCACGGTGACAAATTAGAAGTCGCCGTCGCCATCGGCACCGACCCCGCCACCACCTTCTCCGCCATCGTCCCCGCGCCCCCCGAAGTCGAGGAGTTCCTCATCGCCGGCTTCCTCCGCCAGGAGCCGGTCGAGCTGGTGAAATGCGAGACAGTCGATCTTGAAGTGCCCGCCCACGCCGAAATCATCCTCGAAGGCTATGTTCGCCTCGATGAACTCCGCTCCGAAGGTCCCTTCGGCGACCACACCGGCTTCTACACCGCCGCCGAGGACTATCCCGTCTTCCACATCACCTGCATCACCCACCGCAAAGACCCCATCTATTCCGCCACCATCGTCGGCAAGCCGCCCCAGGAAGACGCGTGGATGGGCAAGGCGGTCGAGCGCATCTTCCTTCCGCTCTTTTGCCTCACGCTGCCCGAGATCGTGGACATCAACCTCCCCATTGAAGCCGTCTTCCACAACCTGATGATCGTGTCGATGCGCAAGTCCTATGCGGGCCAGGCCCGCAAGGTCATGAACGGCATCTGGGCCATGGGCCAGGCCATGTTCACCAAGTGCATCATCGTCGTTGATGAAGACTGCGACGTGCAGGACCTCGCCGAAGTCACCCTCCGCGTCGCCAACAACATCGACCCGGAACGCGACATCCAGTTCACCCTCGGACCCATCGATTCCCTCGACCACGCCTCGCGACTGCCCAACTACGGCAGCAAAATGGGCATCGACGCCACCCGCAAGTGGGCGGCGGAAGGCTTCACCCGCCCCTGGCCAAAGGAAATTGTGATGGACACAGCGACAAAAGCCAGAATCAACGATCTCTGGAAAGCTCTAAAGCTCGAAGGTTGATTTAGGCACCTTGCGGTTTAAATGCTATGATTTGCGACAAATTGCGGAACGCTTTTAGACTCCTCTGTTTGCTCGGCCTCGTGGCTCCTTTGTGCATCGCTCAAGAGCCCCTCCAGGGCACCCTGCGCGAGTCATCGAAATATGCCTGCGATGCTGACTGTCCTCCCGTTCCGCTGCCGGGAAGCTATACCTATTGCTTTGACGCCGATGGCAAGATCATCATCGCTGAGCACTCCAGCTGGGCAGTCGGACCCTCACAACTCGCAAAACTACAAGGCCAGTCGGTTGGTATGCGATACGACGACTTTCATGTCTGGGTGAAATTGCCCAACGGGCTCACTCTTCGACTCTCGCAGGATTACCACGAAAACAACGAATTCTCGGATGAGTCGTGCCGTGCGGCGGCACACCTCCGTTCCCTCGAGCACGGATATACACGACCCGAGCCGGTTCCCGGTGAACCGGCCAAACCAGTAATGAAGGGGAATCTGGTATTCGGTTGGGCTTTATGTACCAACCATCAGACTGATTCCTTCTCCTGCACAGTTTGGGATCTGAAAGGCAATATCCGCCAACAGGGAGTCTTCGAACCGACAAGCTCCGCAGGCCATTGGAACGATGCCGATGAGGGCACTTTTAAGATCCTCAATTTCCAAAACGGTCGAGTGCTTCGCCGAATCGAAGCTCCGACAAAGTATGTGGCGCCAGTTGAAAGATAGTTCATTCTACGGAAAAGACTCGAAACGTCGAAATGGCCGCGCAGTTCGCAAGACTCACCCGGGAGACTCTCATGTTTACCCTCGACGGCATCCGCCAGCTCCATCGCTGGACCCACCTGTGCTTCGACCGTGCTCTCGATCACCTCGCCACCATCCCCATCGCCAACTACACGAAGGACGTCCCCGGCTTCGGCTCTCCCAACCTCCGCGACCAGGTGATCCACTGCATCAATTGCGAAGCCTTCTGGATCCACGTACTGCAGGGCCAGCCCTACACCGATGAGGATCCCTCGCGCTTCCCCACCGTAGCGGACGCCCGGGCGTTCGAGAGCAGAGTCACCGCGCAAACCCTCGACTACCTCTCCCGCCTCACCGATCCGCAGCTCAACACCAGCACCGCCCTGCATTTTCCCGATGGCGACACCGCTGTTCGCACCCCGGCCCTCATTCTCCACCACATGCTGACGCACGCCTTCCATCACAAAGGCCAGATCGCAGCCATGTGCCGCCTGCTCGGCCATCCCGCACCCGACACCGACCTGAACAATTTCGAATAGCACTTCTATCCGCTGTACGCTATCCGCTGTACGCTATCCGCTGCTTCACTCCGCCTTCCTCACCTCAATCTTCACCAGATTCCGCACGCTCCGTGCCCCCTTCTTATCTTCCGTTACCACCAGACGGAACGGCCCGGTCTTCGCATCCAGCGGCTTCCCATCCAGCTGATCCGCTACCAGTACCACGCCGGGATGAAACTCCGGATCCACCTCGCCGAGCGACAACACGGTCGCGTAACCGTCCGACCCGGTCGCCACCACATACTCCGCCAGCGCCTTGCCCATCAGATCCTTCCCGTGCGCCACGCCCAGATGCGCCAGCAGATCCATCAGCGGCACCCCCGCATACGTCACGTTCTTCTTCGCGTGCATGTCGAACACCGTCACCTTGGTCTGCGGATACTCCCCGAGCGACGCCGCCGTAAACACCCCGCGCTCCCCCGGCCCAGCCTCAATCACCAGCACATCGGCTTTCTCCGGAGATGCTCCTGTCCCGGCCTGCCCAGCGTCCGGCCGTACCTCCGTCACCTGTGCCCGCCCCGGATTCTCAATCGTGATCTCCGGATCCGCCGTCCCACCCACTGCCAGCACCATGGCAATCTTCATCGCCCCGGAAACCGTGATCGGCTTGTCCTTCTCTAAAAAGCCCCGTGCCGAAACCTGCAGATCGTACCCGCCCGGATCGAGCGTCGTTTGCAATCGCCCCCCACCGTCGGTGCTCAGGATGCTCGCTGCCCCTCCGGAATCCGGCGTAATCTCCACCCGCGCCCGCGGCACCGCCGCTCCGCTCGGATCCGTCACCACCACCGTCACCGGCACCGAACCCTGCCCGCGCGCCCCTGCCGCGCCGAGCACCATCGCCAGCCCCGCCACTGCCATCCCCCGACTTAATCTGCGCATGCGTGTCCCTCCATCCTTACGAATCCGTCACCCTGGAGTTGCTTCGGTGCTCACCATCGTAATTCCACCTCGCAAATCTCCATCTTGAATTCACGCATCTCCATCTAAACTAGGAAGACCATGGCACACCTCCAGGACCAGCTCGACGAGATTACCGCCCAGACCCGCAACCTGGTCCAGCCCGAGCGACTCGCCATTGGCGAGCGCGCCGTCGAGGAGCTCTTTGCCTCCGGCATTGAAGATCGCCTGCTTCCGGTCGGCTCTCAGGCCCCCGGCTTCTCTCTGCCCGATTTCTCCGGCAAAGTCGTCCGCTCCGCCGACCTCCTCGCCCTCGGCCCCCTCGTCATCAATTTCCTCCGCGGCCGCTGGTGCCCCTATTGCGTCACCGAGCTGGAAGCCTGGCGCGATCTCTACCCCAGCCTGCGCGAGCGCGGCGCCATGGTCATCGGCATCTCCCCGCAAACCCAGCGCCAGTCCGACTTCACCGCCAGCCAGCATCAGATTCCCTTCCCGCTGCTCGCCGATCCCGGCTGCGCCGTCGCCGGCCGCTACGGCCTGGTCTGGACCCTCCCCGATTACCTCCAGCGCTACTACCGCGGCATCCTGCTCAACATCCCGTTCATCAATGGCGACGAGAGCTGGAAGCTTCCCATCCCCGCCACCTATGTGGTCGATCAGGATGGAAAAATCCTCTACGCCGAGGGCCACGCCGACTTCCGCGTCCGCCCCGAGCCCGAAGAGGTCCTCCGCGCGATTCCGGCGTTCGCCCGCTCGTAGACTTCGTCTCCTTACCTCCGTACCGTGCTGCCTGACGATTCCCCTTGTCCTCGCCATGGCATTTTTCTATCCTGAGGACCGGGAGAAGTCTGCCCCACACAAGCCTCGCCACCGGCGAGGCTTTTTAACTGCGGCTCAAATCGCGGCCCAGGCCGGCGGGGGATCGGAACCTTGTAACAAAGAAGGCAGCCCGGCGAGGGTAATACCCAAAAGGTATTACCCTGCATCTCCTGCAAAATCAACACAATGGGTTATGAGCTAACCCAGGGGGTACCCCCCTGGACGCGTCTTTTCCGTTCCGGGAACCACCACCGCGCTCCATGCGTATGTCCTCCAAAGGAGGAGTTTTCCATGCAGACCGTCGAGCGTGTCATCATCCAGGCCACACCCGCAGCCATCTGGCGCGTCCTCACCGACGTCGAGCGCTGGCCCACCTGGACTCCGACCGTCCAGCACGTTCAGCCGCTCACCCCTGATGGCCTCCGCCTCGGCGCGCGCTACCGCATCACCCAGCCCAAACTGCGCCCTGCTGTCTACGAAGTCACCGAGCTGGCTCCGCACAAAGCATTCACCTGGATCCAGAAAGCGCCAGGCGCGACCATGATCGCCGACCATCGCCTCATCGGCGATGACTCGACCACTGAAGTCGAGCTTTCCTTCTCCACGGAGGGTCTTCTCGGCGCGCTCCTCGGTACCATGTACGCCAAACGCATCGCGGAATACGTGAAGACCGAAGCCCGCAGCCTGAAAGCCCACTGCGAAAAGTTTCCTGCCGCCGCTACCGCCTGAAGCCAGCCGTCAGGTGGCGGCTCGACCGGCTTTCCCGTATTCTCCTGCACATGTTCCATCCAGCAGGATCTGCCCTGTCCCTGGCCGCCTTTCTCGCCCTTTCTGTCGCCTGCGCGTGTCCTGCGCAAACGGCTCAGTCCGACACGCGCGACGCCGTCTACCTGCCGAGCGCCACCGGAACCCAGACCGAAACGGACGAGTACACCCGCTACGAACTCCTCGCGCCTGAATCCGCGAGTTTCAAAATCCACTACGAAGTCACCGCGACCACCGCCGGTGCCACCGTCTTCTACAACCCCATTCGCAAAGGCAGTGTCGCCAGCGACGAGAGTGTTGACGACGCTATGACCGGCAAACCGCTCACCTTTGCCGTCGTCAGCGGCGCCGAAGCCCGTAAAGATCCGCTCATGGCGGACGCGGATACTTCGATGGACTACATCAAGGTCACGCTCGCGCGTCCTGTCCCGCAGCATGGACAGGCTCGCATCCTCATCGTCAAGACCTATAAGGACGCGAAGAGCTACCACACCGACGGCGACGCTATCGTCTTCGACCGCCCTCTTGGCATTCGCCGCAACCAGGTCGTTCTGCCGCCCGGCTACGAAATCGTTGGCCTCAGCGTCCCCTCGCAGATCCTGACCGAGCCCGACGGCCGCATTGCCATCAGCTTCCTTCACGCTGGCGCGGGCGAAGCGCCCCTCCTGATTCGCGCCGTCAAAGACGCACAAACCGGCGCCGCCGCGCTGCCCAAAGCCCTGACTCGCCAGGTCAGCTGGGAATCGCCCTTCCCTGGTGAGCCGGAGCGTAGCCGCCTCTCCCAGCGCGCCCACCAGGACCGCGACATCGTCTACTTCCTCCAGCAGCCTGAGACCCACGCCTTCGCCCTTTACCACGACTACACCGAGTCGCGCCCCGGCATCAACGGCTATGCGAACGTCGTC